>UQWP01000087.1 GCA_900544825.1 uncultured Prevotella sp.
TATCGGAGATTACCAACTTTTTTAGGCACTATTTCTTATCCCGAACTGAGGTAAATCATTATATACCAACTACATACATACATCCAATGATACTTTGATATTTTTTCGAGAAAAAAAACATTTATGTGCGCAAAAGAAAAGGAAAGAAAGAAAGAAAGCGGTGATGATATATAAGAAAAAAACAGCAATGGGGCTACTACTCCACTGCTGCTTATTTTATATTATTGCACAATCTTGAAACGGATACGCAAAGAATGAGCATGCTCATCCCAATTCGTACCGAGCAATACAAACTTGCCGATCTGAGCCGTTGAGCGGACGTGCTTGCCAATACATGGACAGACATCGTAATCGCCGATGCGAACCAGACGCAACGTCTCGCTGGCATCATCCGGCAGACGATCAAGCTTCACCTCTGCAGGAATGTGGTCTCGATTCACAAACTCGTAAGTCACAGGCATATCAAGCTCAATCAGGCGATTCATCTCCGTCTCAATCTCCTTCTCCTCCTGGCGGGTAGGCTTGTGATCGACAACGAAGGTCATCTTACTCTTCTTGCGCTCAATATGTGCATTGCGGCTGCGCTCACAGCCAAACATGCGAACCATCAACTGGTTGAGCAGATGCTCAGCCGTATGAGCAGGAGGGAATTCCTCCTTATGATGCTCATTCAATATGATATCACTTTCCTCCATCTTGACATTGAATTTATAGATTCTTACTCCGTTGGCATCCATCAATATCGGGAATACGCCATCCCTTTTCAACTCTACCTTCGTCTTGCCTCCCGAGAACAGTTCGGTTACCAGAACCTCCTCTTCCGTAATCTGGAAGAAATCGAAAGCATGGCCAGGAATGCAAACCTGCAGCTGGCGAGCCTCCTGGGCAAAGTTGAGCACGATGAGCATCACCTCATTATCCTTCTTGCGAAGGAAGGCAAAATTGGTACGTGGATCAAAGCCCTCAGAACTCGGATTCACATACATCAGGTCGAAGGTATCACCCTCACGAAGCGCCTTCTCCTCATTGGCAAGTCGGAGAAGCTGGCGATAGGTGGCTGCCAGATATTTCTGCTCTGCAGTATATGCTTCCTCCTCACCATCCTGATAGGCATGGGTCAGGGTCTCCGGACTCCAGTAGTCGAATATCGTTGTACGGCCGTCTCTGCCGCTGAATCCTTCCTTGTCCATACCCTTCTCGCCAAACTCCTGTCCACTGTAGAGCATGAAAGGATTCTTCTGGAAGAAGAGACTCATGGCTGCCGCAGGAATCGCCTTCATGGCGCTGCCGCAGAAGAAGTCGCTGGCGATGCGCTGCCCGTCATGGTTCTCCAGGAAGTAGAGCATGTGCTCACGGATATCATCCACCACCTGCCACTCGTGAGTGATGCTGGCCGCCGGACGCTCACCACGAACCACGCCGCGAAGGCAATCGTACATGCCCACCTTGTCGTAGAGATAATCGAAACCCGCCTTTACGTAGTTGCGATACTGGTTAGGATCATATACCTCGCCGATAACGATGATATGAGGATACTTAGACTTCAAAATCGATATAGCGTAAGACCAGAATGCAGTTGGCACCATCTCCGCCATATCGCAGCGGAATCCATCCACACCCTTGCTTGCCCAGTAGAGCAGGATATCCGTCATCTTGCCCCAGGTGCTAGGCACAGGCTCGTAGTGATAGCTTCTGCCACCTGCATCGCAGTAATCCACACCATAGTTGAGCTTCACGGTCTCATACCAGTCGTTGCAACCCGGATGGTTGTCGAAACGGTCATTTCCCGTAGCTCTTGCCGGACTCTCCTCGTATGGTTCATAGATCTTGGCATCCTTGGCATTGTAAGCCTTGAACTCCGGTTTAGCATGGCGAATCTCATTCAAGTCGAGACCGCCCCATGTATAATAGAAATTGTTCTTGGTAGAGAAGTGCATATTGGTATCATCATCTTCTCCGAGATCCCGTACACCTGCCGGCTTGCAGATGGAATGATACTCACGAGCCACATGATTAGGCACAAAGTCCATGATAACCTTCATGCCAGCCTTGTGCGTACGCTCGATAAGACTCTCCCACTCCTTCATTCTCAGGCTGACATTCACGGCCAGATCAGGGTCGATGTCATAATAGTCGGTAATGGCGTATGGCGATCCTGCCTTGCCCTTTACCACCTCAGCATGCTGGGTAGGGATTCCATAAGATGAGTAGTTTGTCTGTGTGGCGTGACGAATCACACCCGTGAACCAGATATGAGTGAAACCCATGTCATGAATACGGGCCAACACCTCATCACTAAAGTTATTAAGCTTTCCGCAACCGTTTTCTTCAATGGTGCCATTCTCCTTACGGGTGGTATTCCTGTTACCAAACAATCGGGGGAGCACCTGGTAAATAACTATTTTTTCCTTCATTTAGCGGTCGTTACTTAAATGATAAAACGCTTTACCCTCCCGGCAACGCCTTTGCCGGGAAGATAAAACGCATGATTATTCTGATAGATGATTATGCGATACCGTGATTACCTACAGTCTTGTCGATGCGGCCAATCATACCCTGCAAAGCCTTGCCAGGACCACACTCTGTGAAATCGTCAGCACCATCGGCAATCATAGCCTGAACAGAAGCTGTCCAGCGTACTGAGCTTGTGAGCTGAGCGATGAGGTTCTGCTGAATCTCAGCTGGATCTGTATGAGGCTTGCCATCTACATTCTGATAAACAGGGCACTTAGGAGCTGAGAAAGCAGTCTTCTCGATAGCTGCCTGAAGTTCGTCCTTAGCTGGCTGCATCAATGGAGAGTGGAAAGCACCACCTACCTTCAAAGGCAGGGCACGCTTGGCACCGGCAGCCTTCAACTGCTCGCAGGCAGCATTGATAGCGTCAACATTACCAGAGATAACGAGCTGACCAGGGCAGTTGTAGTTGGCAGCAACTACCACGTTGCCCTCAGAGCTAACCTGAGCGCAGATCTCCTCAACCTTCTCATCAGGCAAACCGATGATGGCAGCCATGGTACCAGGATTAGCCTCGCAAGCCTTCTGCATAGCGTTAGCACGTGCAGCCACCAGCTTCAAGCCATCCTCGAAAGCCATAGCACCTGCAGCTACCAAGGCAGAGAACTCACCGAGAGAGTGACCAGCTACCATAGCAGGCTGGAACTCATCGCCCAGGCAAAGAGCAGAGATAACAGAGTGGAGGAATACAGCAGGCTGAGTAACTTTGGTTTCCTTCAACTGCTCATCTGTACCAGCGAACATGATATCAGTAATCTTAAAGCCGAGAATCTCATCAGCCTTATCGAAAAGTTCTTTTGCCAATGCGTTGTTATCGTAGAGGTCCTTACCCATACCTACGAACTGAGAACCCTGACCAGGGAAAACAAATGCTTTCATTTTTATCTATTTTAAAAATTTATTATTAATAATATCTACTTTAAAAGCGAATTCTATGAATTCGACTGCAAAGATACAATATTTTTCTGAGAATCGGGAGAGAATAAGCTAAAATAAAGTTATAGATATACTAAATTACCATTATATCATACGATTTTGCCTCAAAAGCTTTATAGAATACCCTGAAAACAAAAAATCCCTAATGCCTTTCGGCAAAAGGGATCTTTATATTAATTTGCTTTACAGTGCGAAAATTTTCGTACTTGTGTCGATTTGAGATTATTTTTTGAGGATTACTCAGCTGCTGGAGCCTCTTCCTCAGCTACAGCCTCAGCTGCAACCTCCTCAGCAGCAGGAGCTGCAACAGGAGCGTTCTCAGCAACAACGTTAACTGGAACCTTAACCTCAACCTCCTTGTGATAGTGTACAGTAGCCTCGTACTCGCCTACCTTCTTAGCATCCTTCATAGTGATGATCTTGCGATCAACCTCGATGCCCTTCTTAGCGAGCTCCTCAGCAACAGTTGCAGCGTTAACTGAACCGTAGAGCTGACCTGTAGCACTAACCTTAGCAGCGATAGTAAGAACGATGCCATTGAGAGCCTCGCCCTTCTTAACAGCCTCAGCCTTGATAGCCTCAAGCTTGTGAGCCTGCTGCTTCAAATCCTCAGCCAACTGCTTCTTAGCAGATGGAGAAGCGATAACAGCCTTACCTGTAGGGATAAGGAAGTTACGACCATAACCACTCTTTACATTTACGATATCGTTCTTGTATCCAAGACCGATAATATCTTGCTTCAAAATAATTTCCATTCTTCTTCTCCTCCTTAAATTACTTCATCAAATCGGTTACGTAAGGAAGCAAAGCGATCTGGCGAGCACGCTTAACAGCCTGTGCCACGCGGCGCTGATACTTCAAAGATGTACCTGTGATACGACGTGGAAGGATCTTACCCTGCTCGTTCAAGAACTTCTTCAAGAACTCTGGGTCCTTATAGTCGATGTACTTAATACCGCTCTTCTTGAAACGGCAATACTTCTTCTTCTTTGTGTCGATAGAAGGAGCGGTCAAATAACGGATTTCTGATTTCTGATCTGCCATGATTAAGCCTCCTCTTTTTTACCAAGCTTTGCACGACGCTTCTCTGCGTAAGCGGCAGCATACTTGTCAAGTTTAACAGTCATGTAACGAATTACTTTCTCGTCGCGGCGATAAGCTGTCTCGAGCTTAGCGATTACAGTTGGCTCAGCCTTGAACTCAACCAAGCTGTAGAAGCCTGATGTCTTCTTCTCGATGTTGTAAGCCAACTTCTTCAAACCCCAAGCCTCTTTGTTCAGAATCTCAGCACCATTATCGGTGAGTACCTTCTCGAACTTAGCGACCGTTTCCTTCATCTGTTCATCAGACAAAACGGGAGTCAAAATGAAAACGGTTTCGTATTGATTCATACTACTTTTGTAAATAATTAAAAAATTAATATTAAAATTCTCCTGCAAAAGATAGAAATGTGCGCGTAAACACACCACATTCCACGAATTGCGGTGCAAAATTACAACTTTTTCTTGAATTAACCAAATATTTTTTGTACTTTTGCAGAAAATAATTGTTAATTGCACGAAAATATGAAAAAAAGACTCAAAAAATCGCTCCAAACCCTCCCTTCCATGGGTATGACCTTCATCGTCTTGGGCGTTCTGCTGCTTGCGGCAAGCTTCGCCTTTGCCATCAAGAGCAACATCATGCTGGTTGCAGGTTTGTTCTTCATCCTGGCTGGCGTTGCCGGATTTGTCTATTCGCTGAAAAAGGGATAAGAAACGGAACCTGTACATGATGGTCCAGATAAGGCGATTCAGAAATGAAAGAAAGGGATAGGTTTTTGCAAACTTATCCCTTTTCTCATTATTTTTATATAGATTTCTCTATATACTGTCTTTTCCTTACCTGATTAATCCATATCCGGCACGATGAGCTTGTAGCCTTTACCATGGATATTGATGATTTCAATCTGCGGATCTTCCTTCAGATGCTTGCGGAGCTTGGTGATATACACATCCATAGAGCGCGCATTAAAGTAGTTGTCATCAATCCAGATGGTCTTCAATGCGAAATCACGCTGAAGAATCTCGTTGGCATGAGCGCAGAGAAGCGCAAGAAGCTCATTTTCCTTGGTGGTCAGCTTGGTCTGCTCATCACCGATGGTAAGCAGCTGCTTCTGCGTATCGAAGGTAAACTTGCCGATGTGGTACATGGTAGATTCCTTGGTCTTCTTGCCACGTACACGGCGCAGGATAGCCTCTACACGGAACACCAGCTCCTCCATAGAGAATGGTTTGGTGATATAATCGTCAGCACCTATCTTGAAGCCTTCCAGAATATCCTCCTTCAAAGTCTTGGCAGTAAGGAATACGATTGGCAGATCTGCTGTCTGCTGGCGAATCTCCTGAGCCAGGGTAAAGCCATCCTTCTTAGGCATCATCACATCGAGTACGGCAATATCATACTTATTCTTGGTGAACTCCTTGAAGCCTACCTCACCGTCAGGGCACAATGTTGTAGCAAAGCCCTTGGTCTGCAGATACTCACGAAGCAACATACCCAAATTCTCATCATCCTCGCAAAGCAGGATTTTTACTGTCTCTTCCATATTCTTATTATTTTTACTTGTTAATATTCTATATATTATTGTCTCTTAATCATGTATCACCGGCAGCTTAATGGTAAAGGTAGTGCCCTTGCCCAATTCGCTATCCACCTTGATTTCTCCACCATGCAATTCCACGATCTTCCTTACATAGGCAAGACCGAGGCCGAAGCCCTTCACATCATGCACATTGCCTGTATGTACGCGGTAGAACTTGTCGAAGATCTTCTTCAGGTTCTCTTTCTTCATACCCAAACCCGTATCATTGATGGAGAGATACAGATGATGTTCATCATTCCATGTCTTCATCGTGATAAACAGCGGCTCTTCCGGTTTACGATACTTCACGGCATTGTCCATCAGATTGAAGATCACATTCTGGAAATGCACCTCATCCACATAGAGCGTGGAGTCTATCGCCTCGATATCCACGTATATCTTTCCTCCCGTATGCTCTACACGGAGGGCGAAAGAGTGGGCTGCATTCTCTACGATCTCGTTCAGGTCGAGCTCCTTCTTCTTGAACACCGCCTTCTTGCGGTCGAACATACTCATCTGCAATACCTTTTCTACCAGGAAGCGGAGTCGCTTCGATTCATCATCTATCACACCACCCAGATGCTTCTGCATCTGCTCGCTCTTGGAAACCGATGGGTCGTTAAGCATCTGTGCTGCCAGACTGATGCTGGCAATAGGCGTCTTCAACTCATGGGTCATATTATTGATGAAATCATTCTTGATCTCAGTATATCGCTTCTGTCGGAAGATGACCACGATGGTGAAGATGAAGGTGATGAGCAACACCAGCGTGAAGATGATGCTAGGAATCATGAAGCGCACACTGGAGAAGATGTAGCTGTTCATATCCGGGAAGTGAACCTTTACGACTCCCATCTTCGACTGCGGGTCGTTGCGGAAGAGCACCTGTGAATAGCTGTACTCTTCACCCTCGTCGGTATAGTCCGGACAACGGTACACCTCCCTACCATCCTGGGTTGTCACCGTAAAGTGATAAGGAATATTGATTCCATTGTTCATCATCTCAGCCTTGAGGTCCTGATCCAACTGCTTGAAGTTGATTCGTTCCTTCAATGGTTTATCGGATGCCGAATAGAGAATGGAATAAACCACCTCGTCGAGCAACGCTTTCTGATATACATAGCGATTCTTCACAATCTCCTGCAAGGACTTCTGAGTCTCATTAAGCGAGTTCTTGTCGCTGCGCAGAATCATCGCCTTCGGCTTGTTGGCAGGATTGGTTGCAATGGTCTTCAACTCGAAGGATGAATAGACCGTACCATCCTTGCCCACCACAGAATACTGGTGAGAGTGCTGGATGGTACCATCCAGCTGACCGCTTCGGGTTCCCACCGAATCCTTCTTACTAGCCTTGCGTTCCGTCTCATTGACATCCTTTTCAAGATAGCGCAAAGTTTCATTCAGCTCCAAGTTTCTTGAAGCTTGATATAGGGCTCTGTTGACCGACTCGTCAAACTGTTCCTTCTTCATGTTCACCATCTCCTGGATGTAACTGAGCTGCAGGAAAAGCAGCGCAAGGAACGAAAAGCCCATAATAACGGCTATGGTCCAAATCGTTTTCTTTTTCATAGGGGCAAAGATAGGAAATTTCTTAATTGGTTAACACAAAACAGTTAATTATTTCATTTGATTTTGCTCAAATTAACAAAAATAAATAGTTATAATTGCAAATATAAAAATAAAGAGGAGCCGACATATCACATGCAGGCTCCCCATTGGTCATATCAACATAAAATTTTAATTTATATAAGAGAGATAATTCGAAGTTATATTTCAAACAACAATTTTATCATAAAGATGAAATATCTTTTTTACTCTATTCAGCCTCCTTAGCCAGTTCAGCCTCATGCTCGGCAATCAGCTTGCTCTGGATATCGGTAGGAACCAACTCGTAGCTGGCAAACTTGGTGGTGAATGAAGCACGACCACCGGTAAGCGAGCTGAGGGAGATAGAATAGTTGGCAAGCTCCTTAAGTGGAATCTTGGCACTCAACTTCTGGTAACCTGCCTCAGAATCCATACCCATGATAAGGGCACGGCGTCCCTGAAGATCACTCATCACATCACCCATATAGTCGGCTGGAACGTAAACCTCCAGGTCATAGATAGGCTCCAGAATCTTTGGACCTGCCTGCTTGAAGGCATCGCTGAAAGCACGGCGAGCAGCCAGCATGAACGACAACTCATTGCTATCTACCGGGTGCATCTTGCCATCATATACGATAACGCGGACGTCGCGGGCGTAAGAACCTGTCAGAGGTCCATGCTCCATACAATCCATGATACCCTTCAGGATAGCTGGCATGAAACGGGCATCGATAGCTCCACCAACCACAGAGTTGAGGAATACCAACTTGCCACCCCACTCCAGGGAAACTTCTTCGCGGCTCTTGATGTTCATCTTGAACTCCTGACCATTGAAGGTGAATGATGTAGGATCTGGCATACCCTCTGCGTATGGCTCAACGATGAGGTGAACCTCACCAAACTGCCCCGCACCACCACTCTGCTTCTTATGACGATACTCGGCACGAGCCTTCTTGGTAATGGTCTCACGATATGGGATGCGAGGCTCCTCGAAGACTACATTGAGCTTTTCGTTGTTCTCCAGACGCCACTTCAAGGTACGGAGGTGGAACTCACCCTGACCGCGAACGATCACCTGGCGCAACTCCTTGCTCTGCTCCACAATCCATGTTGGGTCTTCCTGGCGCATCTTGAGAAGAGCAGCCATCAGCTTCTCTGTATCCTGGGCATTGACAGCCTTGATAGCACGAGAGTACTTAGGATTAGGATACTTGATGAAATCGAAGCGCCACTCAGCACCCTTTCCATTCAAGGTATTGCCCGTCTTCACGTCCTTCATCTTCACGGTACAACCGATATCACCGGCATTCAACTGATCTACAGGCACACGGTTGGCACCAGCGCAGGCATAAATCTGTCCGATACGTTCCTTGGAACCACGGTCAGAATTGGTCAGGTCATCACCACTCTTGATAGAACCACTCATCACCTTGAAGTAGCTAACCTCGCCGATATGTGGCTCCAAACCTGTCTTGAAGAAGTAAACACTCTCAGGACCATTGGTATCTGGAGTAATTTCCTCACCACGGGTATTATGCAGCTTAGGCATCTCGCTTACGAAAGGAACAACGTTACCCAAGAACTCCATCAGGCGGTGAACGCCCATAGACTTACCAGCGCAAACGCAGAATACAGGGAAGATGCTGCGGGTTACCAAACCCTTGCGGATACCCTCACGGAGTTCATCCTCTGTCAAGCTTTCACTCTCGAAGAATTTCTCCATCAAGCCCTCGTCGTTTTCGGCAGCAGCCTCAACGAGTGCTGCATGAAGTTCCATAGCCTTGTCCATTTCCTCCTCAGGAATATCCTCGATGATAGGAGCACCGCCTTCTGGTTTCCAGGAATATTTTTTCATCAATAAGACGTCAATGAGAGCATTGAAGCCAGGACCTGTCTCGATAGGATATTGTATCTGCACACACTTAGAACCATAAATGTCCTTCATAGTGGCAATGAGGTTGTCGAAATCGCACTTGTCTGAGTCAAGCTGGTTAACGAGGAAGATAACAGGCTTGTTCAACTTCTCGGTATAACGGAAGTTGTTCTGGGTGCCTACCTCTGGACCATACTGACCATTGATAAGGATGACTGCCTGATCGGTAACGTTGAGTGATGTAATGGCACCACCTACGAAATCGTCGCTACCAGGGCAATCTATGATATTAAGCTTCTTGTTGTTCCACTCCACATGAAAAACGGTAGGGAACACTGAGTAGCCATACTCCAACTCTACTGGGAAGTAGTCGCTCACCGTATTCTTCGCTTCTACAGAGCCTCTACGCTTGATAACGCCTGCTTCAAATAACATACTCTCGGCAAGTGTAGTCTTGCCGCTACCCGCACTGCCCAGCAATGCAATGTTTTTAATCTCATTAGTCTGATATACTCTCATGACGCTTATAGATTTTTAAGGGTTATACTTAAATTGCTAGTTATTCGACAGTCCAATCATACGATTTTTCTGTTTCGTGCTACTAAATTACACATTTTTCGGCAATCCTACAAATTTTTTCACAAAAAACTTGCTCTAAATTAAATTATATTAGTATTTTTGCATCTTGTTAAGACATTCTTTTGGGCTTATACCTTATTATATATAGAGAAAGATAGGGCTTAAAAGCCAGAAATGCCGATTAGGAATTCAGACTTTAAAAACATGGCAGGACTATACATACATATCCCATTCTGTGAGAGCCGCTGCATCTACTGCGGCTTCTACAGCACCACATCCCTCAGCATGCGGGATGATTACGTTGATGCGCTGTGCAAGGAGATGAAGATGCGCCCCATCAAAACGGCAACTGATTACGATTACAATTGCAAAACCATCTACCTGGGGGGCGGAACCCCCAGCCAGCTTACCCACGATCAGCTCATCCGCCTTTTCGAAGGTATCAAGGAGGCTTATTTTGCTCAGAATAATCCGGAAGAAGAATTTTCCAAAATGGAAATCACGATGGAATGCAACCCGGATGATGTCTCAGAAGAATTCTGCAAGACTCTCCAGCTGCTGCACGTAAACAGAGTAAGCATGGGAGCACAGACTTTCTCTGACCAGCGCCTGGGATTCCTTCACCGCCGCCACAAGGCTGCAGATGTAAAGGCTGCCATCAAACGGTTGCGCAACATCGACATCCACAACATCAGCATCGACTTGATGTTTGGATTTCCAGGCGAAACCCTGGAAGACTGGAAAAAAGACATCGATGAAGCCATCCACCTGGGGGTAGAACACATCTCTGCCTACAGCCTGATGTACGAAGAAGGAACGACTCTCTACAGAATGCTGGAACAAGGAAAGATAGAGGAAATCGATGAGGAAACCAGCCGACAGATGTACGAGCTACTCATCACCCAACTCACCTCAGCTGGTTACGAGCATTACGAAATCAGCAACTTCGCCAAGCCCGGCTACCGCTCACGCCACAACAGCAGCTATTGGCATGAAGTGCCTTACATCGGAATAGGTGCAGCCGCCCACTCCTACAAACGAGAGACTAAAAGAGGTGACGGAAACAAGATTGAAGCCACCAGAAGCTGGAATGTGGATAATATCGGGAAATACATCGCTTCCATTCAAAAGGGAGAATTGCCTAGAGAGAGCGAAACTCTAGATCTTTCCACAAGATACAATGACCTAATAACCACAGCATTACGAACAAGCGATGGTATTGACATTGAAAAGATGAGACTGGAGTTTGGCGACGAGCTGGCTTCACAGATGCTGCAGGAAGCAGAGAAGCATATTCTCAGAGGACTCATGGAGATAAACGACGGCAAGCTATCACTTACCCGCCAAGGTCTCTATATTTCAGACGACATCATGAGCGACTTTATGATTGTATGAAACTATATGATTGCCTCAGACTACATCATCGCATAAAATCGAGTAGGAGGTAAACACTAATCATAGGTGTTTATCTCCTATTTTCATGT
>UQWP01000088.1 GCA_900544825.1 uncultured Prevotella sp.
TTAACAGGGATGTTTCCAGCTTGTTTTTAAGAACAGAGAACTGGACACCCTAGTTATTTATTGCATAATCCTAGAAGTATCGTAGACTATTCCAAAAAGGGAATCATATTATATCGTCTGCAAATTTTACTTTTTCCGATCTTCTCTATTATAAACAGGCAGGAAGTTCACTATAGGACATAGTTATCTCTGACGATAAAACAACCCAAATTGAGTTTTATCGTTTTATACCCAAATATTTCTTCAAATTGAATCCCATTCCGAACAATCCTAGATCCATATAAACCTTGTCCATTCCAAAATGCCTGAATCGCTTATAATGCAGATCCGCCTTCATCTGCCCAAATACAGCTTCCGGCTCTATCGGTCGCTGGCTTCTGTGTTTCAAGCCCTCTTCAGACGTTAGTAGCAGGAAGGCTTCCTTTTTATATGCATTCAGTTTATGGTTGACATATATGGTTCTGTTGCCTTTGGATTTCTTGCAGAGACTTCCAAGCGGACATCCATCACATCGTTGTGCTCTATATAATGTAATGACAGACACATAGCCGGAGTCACTTTTCGTTTGCCGTTGTCCACAAGGTTCCATGTGTTGTCCCATGGGGCAGACATAATAGTCATCATCCCTGTTGTAGTAGAAGTTCGCTTGGTTGAAGGCATCCTCCTTGAAAGGCTTATGCTGTTCCTTGTGAAACCAGTTGTACTTTACATAACCCATCATCTCTTCCATCTCTAGGTACTCGTAGTTCTCCTCCGAGCCATACCCTGAGTCTGCGGTGACGCTCTTGGATTGCTTTCCATATCTTTTCTTGTACTTATCCAAAAAAGGCTTGAAGGTCAGGGTGTCTGTTGGATTGGGATAAAGGGCGAAATTCGTCCAATATTGATTCTCTGTCGCAATTTGAAGGTTATAGGCAGGCTTTGTCTGCCCATTGTTCATGGCATCTTCCTTGAGGCGCATGAAGGTCGCATCGGGATCAGTCTTGGAGTAACTGTTTCTCTCGCCCAGTATATCCAGTGATTTTTCATACTCGCACAGTTTGTCCGAGGCTTTGAACAAGTGATCTATCTGAGTATTTAGCTTTTGCTTCTCTCTTCCTGTAAGCTTTGCCTTAGGAAGGTTCTTCGCTTGCCTCTCACACAAACGTGCACTTCTCTTTACATCCTTGGCGGAAGTGGCTGGCTCGCAGTCTTCTTCCTTAATGTCACTCCCGCCATTCAGGCGAATTTGTTCTTTTATCTGAGCCAATGCAGCAGAGGTCTTTTCCAAGAGCTTAGCCCTGTTCTTTTCCACAGTCTTCTTCCATACAAACGTGTACTTGTTTGCTTTCGACTCTATCTTAGTACCATCAACATATTGTTCCTCCAGACTAATCACGCCCTTTTCAACCAATATGGAGACGACTGCATCAAAATAAAAGTCGATGCATTTAATCATATGATTGGATCTAAAGCGGTTGATTGTTGCGAAAGATAGTTGCTTACCTCCACAAATCCACATATAGCGAACATCGTATTTAAGTGCGTCCGCTATGCCACGACAGGAATAAACGCCATTGATATAGGCAAAAACAACTAAACTTAGAAGCATCTTCGGACTATAAGGAGGAGCACCAATCCCATCATAGGTATCCATGAGAGGGTTGATGTCCATACTGCGAACAATACGATCCACCATACGAACTTTGCTGTCTTTTGGCACATAATCATCGAAAGAGTTAGGAAAAAAGCTCAATTCGTGCCGAGTTTCAGATTTTATTTGTATCTTTGCCATACTTAAAGAAGTTTTCTGCAAAGATACAAATCTTTTGCGGAAAGGCAAAGCCCGAGCTTGTGAAAGTTTGGGCTTTGTTGTAAATAAAAACAATTTTTTCAGTTCCGTATCTGGAAAAAGGAGAAAAAACGAAAAGGGTGCGCCATAGACTTATGACACACCCTCTTTTGTTTGCTTAGTTACTTCTATAGGGGTGCTGAGTAATTATGAAAATAGGCTGACTGATGCTAGCAAGTATCGCCGGTTGTCGTAAGTAATAGGATAAGCGGTCGTAAGTAATAGGATAAGCGGTTGAAAACAATATGAGAAGTTGTCGAAGTATATAATGGAAGTTGTTGGAAGATATAATGTTTGTTCTTGGAAACGATGCAGTTGTAAACCGCACAACAGCTGTTGTGCGCTTGCATATCAGCTGTTGTGCGGACGCACATCAGGTGTTGTGCACTCGTAATCCAGCTGTTGTAAGATATCCGATAAGGTGATAAACTGATGGTTTCAATGAAGTGTATGGAATGAGCCATATTGTACTTATCTTTACAAGTTAAAAGCTTCGTAAAAATCCCTTAAGGAGATATTTTCAAACCCTTAAGGAAAAATATTTTTTTCCTTAAGGGAAAATACAAAATCCCTTAAGGAAAAATATAGAATCTCTTCTTACCCCATTTTACGGGTGTTTGAGAAGTATTTTACTTGTTTGGAATAATATTTACATAGTTTCTTGGCAGATTGCCATCTTATAAATAAGGAATAGCAAACTTTACCAGACAATATCCACCTCCGATGAGCCAGCAATAAAGAATGGCTGCCAGAAGGAATGGCTTGAAGCCTGCTTTCTTGAACTTGTCGAAGCTAGTCTCGGCTCCCAGTGCTGCCATTGCCATAGTCAGAAGGAAGGTGTCCAGTTGATTGATCCATGCCACTACACTTTCTGAAAGCAATCCGAGGGAATTGAATCCGATAACTACCAGGAAGAGAATGGCAAACCATGGAATGCTGATCTTAGGCTTGCTGGCATCAGAGTTTTCCAAGCTATCTCTTTTGGCAACGTCTCTTGCCACAGTCCATGCTATCACCAGCAGAACAGGTACCAGCATCATCACTCTTATCATCTTCACGATGATGGCATTGTTGCTCACCTCGGCTCCCATGGCATTGGCTGCACCCACCACATGGGCTACTTCATGGACGGTGGAACCCGTGAAGAGTCCCATCATCTCTGGCGACAGGTCAAAGATGCCTGCTCTGTAGAGAATAGGATAGAGGAACATGGATAATGTGCCAAAGATAACTACGGTAGCTACGGCTACTGCTGTCTTGTAAGGTTTCGGACGGATAGCTCCATCTACGCCCAATACTGCTGCAGCTCCACATATGGCACTTCCGCAAGCGGTGAGCAGTGCGATGCTGCGGTCTATCTTCAGGAGTCTTCCCATCAGGATTCCCAAGCCGATGGTGCCGCATACGATGATGGCATCCATCACGATGGCAGAGATTCCCACGGCCATCACATCCTGGAAGGTGAGCTTGAAGCCATAAAGGATGATACCTGTGCGGAGGATTCGCTTGCTGCAGAACTTGATGCCCGGCACCCAGGTGTCGGGCAGGTTGTTACGCAGACTGTTGGCATAAATCATACCAATGATGATGCCCACTACCATCGGGCTAAACGAAAGTGCCTTCACCCAATCCATGTCGCCGATGTAGAAGGCGGCGCAGGCGAAGAGCATGATGAGTAGTACACCATGCAGCATACTACTCCTTTGTTCTGATAATCTCATAATTTTCTTTTTTGTCGGTTAAATGCTTTTTTTTGTAAAGCGGGTGCAAAGGTACGAAAAATCATGAGATGTTGTATATACAGAATAACTATGTGTTATAACCTTGGGTTATGAATCTCTTGAAAGTTTGGTGGAGTTTTGCCGTCTCGCCTCTCTTCTCAACAAACAGAAATTCCCGTTCCATCTTCAGATTCTCCACTTCCAGAACCTTGAATACCTGTTCGTAGATACTCTTGTAGATGGCTCTGATGCTGATGATACCCATACATTGGGAGTGTTCTACGAAATGCTTGATGCCCTCTGTGGTTCCCAGGTTCATCTCTATGTTCAGATCAGAGAGAGCGATGCCGTTCTCTTGCAGTGCTTTTTGGATGACATCCAAAGTTCCGGAGCCTAATTCACGCAGTACTATCGGAGTCTGCTTCAGGAGGTTTAGGGAAATCTCCTCTTGCCGGGCAAGGGGATTGGAGCAATGCACAAACGCCACCAGCTCATCTTTCATAAATGGGGTGTATTTAAAGGTGGGTTGTCGCTTCATGCCTTCTACCATACCCAGGTCTATCCTTCCTGTAGCGAGTGCATCCTCTATCTCATGAGAATTTCCGCTGAGCAAGGTAAGGCGAATGTCGGGATATTGTTTTCTGAACCCAGCAATCAGTTCGGGGAGAACATATTGCGAGATGGTAGTACTGGCTCCGATGCGCAATTCGCCTTCTGATTTCGCCGTGAGCTTCTTCATGTCGAAATCAAGATTCTGATAGGCATCGATAATCTTGCAGGCATGGTCTAGCAGAAGCTGTCCGGCACGGGTTAGTTGGATGCGATTGCCGATTCTGTCGAACAATCGCACCCCATATTCCTTCTCAAGCTCCTGTATATGCTTGCTGATGGCAGGCTGGCTGATAAACAGTTCGTTGGCAGCCTTGGTGAAACTCAGGAGTGTAGCCACGCTCCTGAAAACTTTCAGTCTTGTATCAATCATTGTATGTCCCTTTGTTTTTGCACGATTTATCATAAACCACATAGGTTCATTTATATTCCTTCAGTCAGGAACTTGCGAAGATGCAGGTGCGTGATGCCATCATGATTGACGAGTAATAGTTGCCATATTTTATCACTTATAAATGAAACTTTTTGCAAATATACGAAAAGTTTCACTTATAAGTGACAAAACTTGTCTATTTTTAGTTTTTATAACTTATAGATGGTATCATGTAACTACTCAGCCCCCATAGGGGAACTTCTATGGGTGCTTCTTAACAGTAAGATTCTGGGTCTTTACCTCTTTACTGTTTCCTCCCACCATAATCTGGAAGTCGCCTGGCTCTACCACATGCTTTAATTCTGCGTTATAGAATTTGAGCATTTCAGGAGTGATGTCGAAGCTGATATCCCTGCTTTCTCCTGCAGCCAGATGGATGCGCTGGAAACCTTTCAGTTCCTTGACAGGGCGAGAGATACTGGCTACCATATCACGGATATAGAGCTGAACAATCTCGTCGGCATCTCGGCTACCTGTATTCTTTACGTTGATGGTGGCGGTAATCTTCCAGTCATCCATATTGACTTCATGGCTGCTTAGCTTCAAATCGCCATACTCGAAAGTGGTGTAGCTCAATCCATAGCCGAATGGATAGAGAGGACCATTGCTTACATCCAGACAATTGCTGGCAAACTTGGCAAATTTCTGATTGTCATCTGGTACAGGTCTTCCCGTATTCTGATGATTGTAATAGAGAGGCTCCTGACCTGTTGTCTTTGGCATGGAAGTGGTGAGCTTACCTGATGGAACCTTGTCGCCGAAGATGACATCGCAAAGTGCATCTCCCACTTCAGAACCGCCAAACCATACGTTCATGATGGCAGGAATGTGTTCATTCTCCCATGACAAAACCGTAGGGCGACCGGCAAAGTTGAGCAATACGACAGGTTTTCCCATCTTGGCGAGTTCAGCCAGAAGCTCCTGCTGTACATCAGGCATTTCCAGATTGGTGCGACTTGCGCATTCCCCGCTCATATCGGCAGTTTCGCCCATGGCGCAGATAATCACATCTGCTTCCTTTGCAATCTGCAGCGCCTCGTTCTTCATCTTTACCTCATCTCCCCAGGCGATAGGCTTACCCTGTTCGCCGTTCTCCTGAAGTTCCCTGTTGCGCCAGATGTTGCTGCCTTGAGCATATAATAAGGTGGCTTTGCCTTTGAGCGCCTTCTCCATCGCCTCTTTGATGGTAGTGTATTTCTCAGGAGCCTGAGCTACACTCCATGTGCCGGCAATATTATCGCGGGTATCTGCAAGAGGGCCAATCAGCGCTATCTTTCCCTGCTTCTTCAGAGGAAGAATATTTCCTTCATTCTTCAGAAGCACGAAGGTTTCGGCTGCTACGTCGCGAGCTATCTGTCGGTTTTCGGCAGAGTAGATGTCGGTCTTGTTTCGCTTGGTATTGCAGTAGCGGTAAGGATTGCTGAACAATCCCAGTTTGTATTTTGCTTCGAGAATGCGGCGGCAGGCAGTGTTGATGTCTTCCTCCGTCACCTTGCCCTCTGCCACGCTTTGTGCCAGATGCTTGACGAAGGCGCTGGAGCACATGTCCATATCCGTGCCTGCCAGGAGTGCCTGCTCGGATGCTTCTTTCAGATCCTTGGCTGTGCCATGGTTCAGAATCTCGGCGATAGAAGCATAATCAGTTACGAGAAAGCCCTTGAATCCCCATTGTTTTCTCAAAACATCGGTCATCATCCAATGGTTGGCGGTGGCAGGGGTGTAATCTATCAGGTTGAACGAAGACATTACGCTGCCTACGCCAGCCTTTACCACGGCTTCGTAAGGAGGCAGGTATTGGTTCATCATACGGATGCGACTCATATCCACGGTATTGTATTCCTTGCCGCTCTCCACGGCTCCGTAGAGGGCAAAGTGCTTGAGGCAAGCCATGATTCTATCGGCTCTTAATATCTCCTCTGTGCGCATGTCGGCTCCCTGATAACCCTGCGTCAGAGCTGCGCCCATCACGCCACTCAGGTAAGGATCCTCACCATTGCCCTCGCTGATTCGTCCCCATCGGGCGTCGAGTGCAATATCTACCATTGGCGAGTAAGTCCAGTTGATTCCTGCAGCACTGGCTTCCTTAGCCGATACTTCGCCTACCTTCTTCATCGCTTCTGTATCCCAGGAGCAGGAGAGGGCGAGGGGGATAGGGAATATGGTCTCGTAACCGTGGATTACGTCCATGCCTATCAGCAGGGGAATGCCCAGACGACTGTTCTTGATGGCGATGTCCTGGAGAGCCTTGATCTTGTCGAGTCCCTTGATGTTGAATACGCCGCCCATATTGCCCTTTGCAATGTCGCCACCCACCTGGGTGTTCAGGGCTCCACCGGTAGTGATGTCGCCAGCCACCATCAGGTTGAGCTGACCGATTTTCTCCTGTAGGGTCATCTTTGCCATCAGCTGGTCGATATACTCCTTCATCGGCAGGATTTTACTTTTTTGAGTTGTTGTAGCAACTTTCTTCTTGCTGACGGTGGTATGGGCGATGGCAGGAACCATCAGCGAGCCAGCCAGCAGAAATGATAGTGATATGAATGCTGTTCTCATATTTATAATGTTAGTATGGTTATTATGCAACTTATATTATTGCTAGTATTGTTTTGCAAAAGTAATAAAAAAACTGGAGTCCACATAGAATAAAGGGCGAAAATGTGGATTGTTTTTTCTGTTTATAAATAAAACAGTTTGATAATGAGTTGGTTGTGATTTAGTGTAGGAGATGAAAAAGTGGATGTGAAACAGCAGGAAAAGCAAAATATCATCCTTAAATTTTGGAGTTATCTGAAAAAATGATTATATTTGCATCGGCATTCTGCAAAGGAAGTCCAAAAGTTGAAAATGATTTAAAAAAAATCACACCTATAAACAATTTCTTAAAGCGTAACAAATAATGAAGAATAGATGGTTCTTACTGATATGCTTGTTGCTGTTGACGCATATAGCCAATGCTGCAAAGTATAATTTAGATTCTCTTTATCAATGTCTGGATGAAGCCATCCTGCAGTCGCCTCGTTATGTGGCAGTGCGTGAGGGACGTATTGCCAAACTTGCAAGTCAACTGAATGCTTGCAAGAATGATGGAGCAAGGTATCAGATGAGTTTTGCTCTTTTTCAGGAGTATCAGGCTTATAAAAACGATTCTGCCGTGAGTTATCTGAATCGTTGCATTGCCTTGGCTGAGCGTATGGGCGATCAGGCAAAAAAGGGCAATGCTATATCGCTTCTTGCTTTTCAGAGTTCTACTACAGGTGATTATGTGGAATCGTATAGTCTGCTGAACAAGCTTGATACTACTAAGCTTGATGCAGAAGGGTATCGTAACTATCTTTGGGCTGGTCAGCATCTTTATGGAGAGATGGCTAACTATAGTAATGTGCCGTCATTGAAAAAGCATTATGCACAAAAGGCGCAGGTGATGAAGAACCAGATAGCCAGGAGTTTTTCGCATACAGATGATAGATATCTGCAGATGATGGAGGAAGACTGTCGTAATGCTAACGACCTGAAGGGTGCCTTATATTATAGCAATTTGCGTATGAAGCAAGTAAAGCCTGGGACGCATGGGTATGCTATCGTGGCTTACTATAGGGCGGTGATCTGCAAGCAGCTCAATAAGAATGAAGATGCCATCTATTACTTCCTTGCCGCGGCTCTTTGTGATGTCCGTACGGCGGTGATGGATCAGGGCTCAATGTGGGAACTTGCCAATCTTCTGAATCAAAACCAAAAGGAGTTTGCCCATACCTATGCTTACATCAAGTTTGCATGGGATGCAGCCCGCATTTTCAATACAGCTCTTCGAAGTCGCCAAATCATGCCGTTGCTCTCTGCCGTTGAGGGTACTTATCAGAAGGAAATTACGCAGAGTAACCGGCAGCTTAAACTGATGATAGCAGTATCTGTAGTACTTTTAGTATTAGTATGTACCCTGCTTCTGTATGTGAACAAGCAGCGCCGTCGTCTTGCCTTGGCTCATAGGGAATTGGAAAAGGCGAATAAGAATCTGGAACAAACCAACAGGGAATTGCAGCAAACCAATAGAAACTTAGAGCAGGCTTATGGCAGCTTGAATGAGAGCAATAAAATGAAAGAGGTTTATATTGGCCGATTCTTGCGTCTCTGTGCTATCTATGTGGATAAGATAGAAACCATGCGCAAGCGCGTGGTGAAGCTGGTCAAGCAGCGTGAGTTGACCAAATTGATAGATATGATGCAAACCGATCATGAGTATATCGGCGAGTTATACGATTACTTTGATGCTGCGTTCCTGAAACTCTTCCCAGATTTTGTAGAGGAATTCAATGCTCTTTTGAAGCCTGAGGAACGTATCGTCTTGGAGGATGACAGTAAGCTTTCTACCACCATTCGCATCTTTGCTCTCATTCGCCTGGGTATCGAAGATAGTTCTAAAATCGCAGAATTTCTGCATTATTCGGTAAATACCATTTATAATTATCGTGCCAAGGTAAAGAATGGAGCCATCTGTGAAAGAGATGAATTTGAAACAAAGGTAAAGCAAATCGGAATGAGATGATATTCGGTATAAGTTTAGCGCAAACTTATACAGGGTGATAAAAAAAGGTTCCTTGATGGAGTTTGATAATCTCCTAAGGAACCTTTTTTTTGTTTTATTTCAGTTCAAACGCCTTTTTGAGTTTCAGCTGATCGGAAGCATTTCCGACGAGCGCCTCAAACTTGCCTGCTTCTGCCTTCCAGGATGCAGCTGTTTCATCATAGAAACTGAGTGCCTGCTTGTTGATGGTGATGTTTACATCCTTGCTCTCTCCCGGCTGCAGGTAAACCTTCTGGAATCCCTTCAGCTCCTTCTGAGGGCGGTCTACTGATGCCTTGACATCGTGGATATAGAGCTGAACCGTCTCAGATCCGGCACGCTTACCGGTATTCTTTACGTTTACGGTAAAGGTGATTGTGCCATCCTGCTTCATCTGCGCCTTGTCGCTGCGGAGATTAGAGATGGCAAACTGGGTGTAACTCAGACCGTGACCGAACGCAAAGGTAGGCTTGATGCGCTCCTTATCGGTCCAGCGGTAACCTACATAGATGCCTTCCTTATATTCCTCATCAATGATGTTGCCCTTCGTGCTGGCTCCACCTTCCTGTCGCCAGGTTCCCGGGTAGGTATTGAGTGCATGAGCACCTACTTCCTTCAGCGAGTTGACCCATGTAAACGGCAACTTGCCGCTAGGGTTAGCATCGCCTGTAAGGATGCTTGCAAGGGCTTCGCCGCTCTCCGAACCGATGAACCAGCCCTGTACGATGCCGGCAACCTTAGCCTTCCAAGGCATAGCTACCGCATTGCCCGAGATGTTGACATAAACGAAGTTTCTGTTTGCCTTAGCCAAAGCCTCGATCAGCTTATCCTGATTGTATGGCAGCTCATAATGCTTGCGGTCGTGACCCTCGCAGTCCTGGAAATCGCTCTTGTTCAGACCACCAAACATGATGACATAGTCGGCAGTCTTGGCTTTCTCTACAGCTTCGGCTATCAGTTCAGCCTCGCTGCGCTTGTCTTCCAGGTTCTGGCCGGTTGTAACGCCATTGTAGTTGCCCGTTACATCGCCCACATATCCGCGGGCATAATCTACCTCGATGCCGTCCTTGCCCAGGCGCGTCTTCAGACCCTCGAGAGGCGAAATCTCGCGCTGTACCTTGAGCGAAGAAGAGCCTCCGCCTACGGTCATCATCTTGATGGCATTCTCGCCCACTACCAGCACGCGCTTAGCCTTCTGGGTGTTGATAGGGAGCACATTGTTCCTGTTCTGGAGCAATACGATGCCTTCCTCAGCAATCTGTCTGGCAGCTGCATAATGGCTCTCTGAGCAGAGGAAACCATGAGGGCGGTTCGGATTCATCGTGGTGCGATAGAAGAGGCGCAATACGCGGCGCACCTTATCGTCCAGCTCCTTCTGGGTGAACTTGCCTTCCTGTATGGCTTTCATGTAAGGCATGGAGAGATAATAGTTGTCGTAGGCATTGGTAGCGCCCATCGTAAGACCATCTGTCCAGGTGCCGAACTCCATATCCAGCCCGTTCTTTACAGACTGCTCCAGGTCGTGGGCACCGCCCCAGTCGCTTACCACGACACCGTCATATTTCCAGTCGCCCTTCAGAATCTTGTTCAGGGTCCACTGGTTGTGGCAGTTGTGCTCATTCTTATATAGGTTGTAGGCTCCCATGATGCCCCATGTCTTACCCTTCTCAACAGCCGCCTTGAAGGCAGGGAGATAGATTTCATGGAGGGCACGGTCGCTTACGATGACGTTTACCTGATGACGGTATTCCTCGTCGTTATTGAGGCAGTAATGCTTTACGCAGGCTGATACGCCCTTAGACTGCAATCCCTGGATATACGGCACAACCATGATGCTTGCCAGGTAAGGATCTTCACCCATATATTCGAAGTTTCGACCGTTAAGCGGAGTTCGGTTGATGTTCACTCCAGGTCCTAAGATCATATCTTTTCCTCGATACAAAGCCTCTTCGCCTAATGATTCTCCATAGATTCTGCTCATCTGTGGGTTCCAGGATGCTGCCAGGCAGGTGAGGGCAGGGAAGGCAACGCAGGAGTCGTTGGTCTGACCAGCCTGTTCCCATTCGTCCCACAGTACATCAGGGCGAACACCGTGAGGACCATCATCTGTCCAGAAATCTGGAAATCCCAAACGGGGAACTCCTGCAGAAGAAAACTTACTCTGTGCATGAATGATGCGAATCTTTTCTTGCAGCGTCATGCGGGCAATGGCATCGTTGATGCGTTGCTCTACAGGTTTGGTGTTGTCGAGATAGACGGGCAACTGACCAGTTTGTTGTGCGCTGGAGGTGGCTATAGCCGCCATCGACAGGGCGCAGGATAGAATGAAGTGTTTCATGTTTCTTGTGAATATTATTTCTTATGAATATTAAATCAATACTGCGTTAAATTAATATTTAATCGTCTGTAAATCAATAACTTATATT
>UQWP01000089.1 GCA_900544825.1 uncultured Prevotella sp.
CGCTCCGTTGACAATGCGCAGCAAACTGGTGCCGGTAGTCTCTTTTGCCTCACAGTGGATGACGTGGTTGCTGCTGGCAGGTATCTTGATGCTGAACTCCTTTCCGCAACTGTTGCTGGCGGGCATTATACTGTTTGCATTGACAACTTTATTCAGCTTCATCACCTTGCCGGTGGAAATCAATGCAAGTAAGCGTGCGCTGGTATGGCTTAGCAATTCCGGCATTACGAATTCATATAATCATGCGCAAGCGGAAGATGCACTCCGCTCGGCTGCCTATACGTATGTAGTGGCTGCTCTCGGTTCGCTTGCTACCCTGATTTATTATATCATGATATTCATGGGACGCAGAGATTAAACACATGATGCAGACATAAAAAACAGACCATCTGTTCACCCGATACAGATGGTCTGTCTTGTATAAACACATCATCTATCTTCCCTTGACACATCATCTGTTTCAGCATCACGTATCATCGTTTCACAATCACCCACATCCGCATAAAACGAAAGAGGAACGGTTATCCAAACAGATTACCGTTCCTCTTTTATAGAAAGCCGCACCGATGATGTGATGAAACTCCGAATGTCATAAACATTTGAGAGCTCTCCGCTTTTGTAATCCACCGGCTTTGCAGCTTAGTTGACAAGTCAGTTTATGTGGCCCGCCATAGGCAAGAGAAGTCTTCTCGGTTTCATAAGTGTAATTTGATGAGTATCCCGATCGAACCGACACGACCCTTATATCTTTGTCGAATAGACATAGCATAGGCTATCATCTACCGATAGAAGTCTTTGGGTTTTTCTATACTGCAAAGATAATGCAATCTTTTGAAACTACCAAATCTTTCTGCTGATTTTTTCGAAAAATCTTCTTTCTCAAAAGTCAGAACTCACTTTTCCTTGTTTCTCCCTAGGGTTAAGACTTCTTTTTTCTGAGCTCTTCGTATATTTCTTCGAAATATTTCCTGAGTTCCGTCTTGTCTTCAATGATATTCCGCAGCTCTTTCAGAGCCTTTTCATTGGGTGAGTTGGGAATCCAGAGCTTGATGTAGCCGTTGCGTGAATATTTCTCATCCATGTGGTCGGCGAATCGCTGCCATTGCTCTTCCTTTCCTTTTTCGGGATAGTTCTCCTCTCCGTATTCGATGGCACGAAGGAAGATTTCGTGAACATCTATGTCGCGGTCGGCTTCGGCTACAATCTTGCCATAGATGCTTCGTGGCTGGCGACTTGAGGAAGCGCGGTGGTCCTCCACGGCTTCTTTCATGATTTTGATTTGCTCGGGAGTGAACCAGCGCTTCAGACGGGCATCAGCCAGAAGGATTTTCCCACTGGTGAGGTGGTGGATGGCGCGCGGACCGCTCATTCCCAGATCGTGGTAAGCGGCAACGATATAAACCATGTCGATGTCGGCACCTGTTACAGGTACGAGTTTCAGGGCGTTTCTGATGACACGGGTCACGTGGCGTAATCCGTGGCTCTCGCCAAATTCTGTATATTTGGGCAGAATCTGTGTTTCCACAAACTGCATGATTTCGAGATTTACTTGTTGCTTCATACTTTTTCTTCTTTTTATATATTAATGTACGCGCGTACATTATATAATTATTATTCCTGAATGTTATCTTCTTATTCTAGAATCTTCTCATGCCATTCCAGAGGAGGCGGGCTTCTTTGGGATTACCACATCATTCCAAGGATGATGAAGGTAGAGATCATGCCGAAGGTAAAGATGTTGAGAGCCGTGTAGCCCAGCACCTTGTTCAGCATCCTGCCTTCTCCTATCTTCCTCATCTTGGCGAATGTTCGGTTGTGCACCACGAGATATGTGGCGGCGAAAGGCAAAAACTTTGTATCTGCATCGTAGGCAAGTGCACCGTAGATGTTGATTCCTATCATGATGAGGATGCCGATGTTGCCCAGTGCACAGTAGAGACGCTCGCCGTTTTTCTTGCCGATGTGAACGATCAGCGTCTTCTTGCCCGCCTTAATGTCGTTGTCATAGTCGCGATAGTTGTTCAGGATGAGCAGCGTATCTACTACCAGACCGCAGGCAATGGAGGTAAGTATGGCTTCCGTTGATACTCCCTGCATTCCTTCCGGCATGGTCAGGTAGTAGGTGCAGCAGACTGGTACGATGCCGAAAAAGAGAAGTACCAGCAGGTCGCCCAATCCCAGATAGCTCAACTTGGTGGTATAGAGGAAACAGAAGAGCACGCAGCAGATGCCCACGATAATCATCTCCTTTCCTCCGTAAAAGGCGAGGGGCAAACCGATGGCGCACCCCAGAAGGGTGGTGAAGATAATGCCCCATTTCATGGCTTTCATCGTGATCCAGCCTTCGGCGCAGGCTCTCTTTGGACCCAATCGGGTTTCGTCGTCGTTGCCATGCTTGAAGTCGAAGAAGTCGTTTACCAGGTTTGAGTCTATCTGCATTACCCAAGCAAAGAGCAGACAGAGCAGGGCTGGAACCCATTGGCAGTGAGCGTTGGAATCCTTGTATGCCAGGGCTACTCCCAGCATCACCGGTACTGCCGCTGCCGAAAGGGTGACGGGGCGGGTGGCGAGAAACCATGCCTTGATAGAATTTGTCTTTACCATCATATTTTTGCTTTTAAATTATAAGGAGCGAGGTTTTTTGTGTTACCTCGCTCCTTTGTAGTTATTCATTAAGAAAAGATTCGCTTCTATTCATTTTATTAGAAGAATCTCTTGTGGAAAAGATTCGCTTCCTAGTTGAAGAAGTTCCAGCTTACACCCATTCTGAAAACTCGCTGGTTCATCGGATAGTGAGGGGTGAAGAAGTAGTTCTTGTCGCCCTGACCTGCATTGAGGTGGCTCATCATCACGAAGAAGCGGGTGTGCTTGATGTGAACATTGGCGTAGGCATTCACGATAGGGTAGTTGCCTACCTTCACGTTGTTCTCGCCGTTGCCCTGCACGGTGTATTGTCCTATATAAGGAGAATAATCCGGAGCCTCGTAACTGGTGAAGTATCTGGCGTCTGCACCCAACTCGATATTCAGTACCTTTACCACCTTGAACTTGATGAAGAGGTTGGTATATACGTTGAGGTCAGGCACTGGCAGGGCACTCTTGCTGCTGGTATGCTGGTAGGTGATCATGTTCTGCCAGTTGAAAATACCGAACTTGAAATCCTGCTGCAGCTGCGCTGTAATCAGATTGATGGCTTCGCCGCTCTGCATAGGTGTCACCATCACGCCTGTGCGCAGACCATTTTCTGTAATCGTATATTGCTGTGAGAAATAAGTATAGTTCTTGATTTCATCCACAGCCACACGCAGCGTGGTGTTAGTCTTGCCGAATCTCAGAGTTCCCATGATGCGGGTATGGATAATCTTGCTCAGATCATCATCCCACCAGAGATGTCTGGCGTGATACTTGCGATAGTAGAACGATGGCGTTTCGTGATGGATGAAAGCATCGCCTCTTACCTGTACGGTGTCACCCAGGAATGGCAGGTTGATGTCTGCGCTTCCGTCGATGGCAAAGGTGCCGGCATCCACTCCGGTGAGTCCTACCTCGCCCACTACATTATAGTGAAGGGTCTTGCCCTGGGTCTTGCTCAGCTGACCGCCCACGCTCAGCGCATGCTCATTGAACTTCTCGAATCCGCCTTCGGTATTCGGCAGTTCGTAGTGGCGGAGGTCATAGCTGGCGAAGGCTTTCAGACCAGCCTTTGCCCACTTGCTGAATCCCTCGAGCGTTCCCATTGCCACGGTGTTCTTAATGCGCCAGTGGCGGGTCTGATCGTAGATGGAATCGCCTGTAAACTTGCCGGCATTATAGTACTCCTTGAGATAGTAGTCCTGTGGAGTCTGGTAAGCCTGGTAGATGCGCTTGTAGTTGTCAAACTGCACAGTGTGGATGAAGCTTGTAACTGGAACATATTCTGTCTTGTAGAAGAGTGAGTCCTGCGCTTTCTTCTTCTCTACGGCGAGCAGACTGTCTGCCATTGCCTTGCTGTTTACTGCAATTCGAGTGCTGTCGCCCTTGAAGTCCTGGGCAGCCTTGTTCGCAGCAGCTATCGCCTTGTTGTTCTTGGCTGGTTCATCGCCGGCAATCTTGGCATCTGTAGGGCGACCAGAGAACTGCTTCTTCTGGTTTTTGTCGAAAGCCTTTTCGTCAAACTCCCTGCCTTGTTCTCTAGCCTTCTTTCTTGCCTCCTCCTTGGCTTCCTCGGCTGCATTGTCCTTAGCTGACTCCATGGCGAATTTCTTGGCTTTGATTTCTTCCTCGGTCATCTTTACCTTGCGGCTGAAGCCCACGTTGTAGCGGTGGGTGAAGAAGATGTGTTGGTTGTCGTTGCGATTCCAGTTCTGCTGCAGCACGGTAGGTATTTCGTTGGTGGCGAAACTCTCGGTAAAGAGCTCCGGATGCTTGATGTAGTCATCATTGGTAATACCTCCGTTCTCCGTCACCTTCTGGTGGTTGGTGCTGAAGAGAAAGTGCGCCTGGTAGCGGTCGCCCAGATAAGAGGTCCACATCGTATATTTGAAGTGCGCCGTGCTCTGTGCATCGTAGTAGCCGCGACCATATTTGTAGTCGAACCGGAATCCGCCGCCCAGCTGCTTGTTGGCATTCACCGCAAAGATTGCCTTGAAGTCGTCCTCACCGTTGGTTCTGTCACCGCAGCTGTTCAGCGTGATGTTGGTGATAGGCGAGTAGGTGTTGGTGAAGTGGAAGTCACTCACCGGAGTAACGATGTTGTCGTATGGCTCGGTGAAGATGAAGTTGCCCTGCGTATTGCGCCGGTCGATGAAGATGCGGTTGATGCGGGCGGTACCCATGTTACCCAGGGTGTTGTACTCTCCGCGCAGTCCTTCCGTGAAGGTTGTGTTCTGGTACATTGCCTGCATAGTGTCCACCACGGCAGCCCGAGTATCTCCAAATCTCTCATCCACAGTCCATACCCTGATGCCTTTCGGAATCTCCTTGTCGGTGCCCAGCGAGTCGGTGTTGATTCTGTTGCTGGTCTGTGGGCGGAACTGTGAGTCTTCGTTATTGTTGAAATCCGTAAAATCACGTTGTGCCGCAACTGGTAGAGTTGCAGCACAAGCTAGGATTGTAGAGAATAATATTTTCTTCATTTCTTGTTTTTTGAATAAGCGGATGCGAACCTTTTTGAATAGTCGGATGCAAACCTTTCTTATTTTTTGAATAGTCGGATGCAAACCTCGGCAATTTTCAAGACTACGCCGATGATCAGCAGTACATTGGCAATCGTGCGGTCGTCCATCTGAGTCCAGAGGATGACGCCTACGATGGCGAAGAGCATGAATCCGATGTTGAGCCAGTTTCTGGCTACGAGCATATTGCTCTTGTCTGCATACTCCAATCTTCTGTGGTGGCGACGGTTTGGGCGCACTGCATAGCTGGTCTGTGGCTGTGCCTCAGTCGCCTCATGGCTCTGGCTCTCGCTCTGTGGCTGCACCTTTGCGGTTTCCTCGCTCTGTGGGGTGTTTGTTATGTTGTTATCTTTTGTCTGATCCATATTTTATAAGATGATTTTTATTTTCGAACAAGTTTGGTCAGATCATTGAAGATCTGGTCTTTGCGGTCGATGGTTCCGCGGCGGAACTTACCGTAAATCTTGGCCAAGTCGTTTTTCTTCTTGGTCAAGGCATATTTGTCGGTAATCACATTCTCTGCAGGCTCCTTGAAACCGGTGCTTCTGCCTTCCTCGTAGTTGAATACGATTCGGGTCATAGAGAGGTGGAGATGGTTGTCGCTGGTGGTTGCCACCAGCTGGTACTTGGTCTCCGAGCGGTCGAGGGAAATGAACGACTGGTTGAAGACAAACCATTCGTCCATAATGCAGGCGATAATCTGCTCGTTCTTGTTGTTTCTGTTCACCAGTGCGATGCGGCTGTTGATGTTCTGCTCATTCTTGATGAGTTTGCTCATATATTGAAAAACTATATTGTAGATTTCGTCTGCACTCTTTCCGTTTGCCTGTGTGTCGAGAACAAATTCCACCTTTCCCTCGGCATTGAGCTGGATGGCTCCGGCCAGGTACTTCGGATCTTCCTTGAGCACCACGCCCTCGGCTGTCTTTTCCACCTTCTTCTCTTCTACCTCCTCAGTCACGGTTGGCACAACCCATCCCGCACCTTCAGAAGTTCCGGTTGTATTCTGTTTCTTGGTGGCATTATCCTGGATCTTCATCGCAGGCACCGTCTCTGTAGCTGGTACAGAAGTCTTGGTAGCAGGCTCCAGTTTAGTAGCAGGCACCGAATTCTCTGCATTTTTATTCAGCTTTTCAGCCTCCTGCTTCATTCTTTCTGCTTCAGCCTTCAATCTTTCAGCTTCCGCTTTCGTTTTCTCGGCTTCCGCCTTTATTTTTTCTGCTTCCGCCTTTACCTTGGCAGCTTCTGCCTGAGCCTTGGCTGCTTCCAGTGCCTTTTTGGCTTCCTCTAGCTCTTTTTGCGCCTTTTCCAATTGCTGCTCAGGAGTAAGCACATTCTGCGCCTGCATGGTGAGGGCAGGAATCAGCATCAGTATTGAGATGAATATCTTTTTCATGATCTGTTGTTTAAATGTTTAATGTTTTGTCCTCCTCGTCCGAACACTGAAACCCGGAGGCGCTTCTAACATACAAAGGTATAAAAATAACTTGATATATTTCTATAAGGAAGCGATTATTTATACATTCTTTTGCTAAGTTAACAATATTTTTTAGGGAAAACGCTCCTAGTTTCAAATATTTTCGTATCTTTGCAAAAAATTATAGCTATAATTATGGGATTATTCGGATTATTTAGCAACAAAAAAAAGGAAACTCTCGATAAAGGTCTCGAAAAGACCAAGGAGAGCGTGTTTGGAAAATTGGCTCGTGCGGTGGCTGGTAAGTCAACCGTAGATGATGACGTGCTCGATGATTTGGAGGAGGTACTCATCACGTCCGATGTGGGTGTGGAGACTACCGTGAAGATCATCCGTCGCATCGAAGAGCGCGTGGCAAGAGATAAGTATGTTTCTACCTCAGAACTCAACAGAATACTGAGAGAGGAGATTGCAAGCCTGCTGGAGGAAAACCATACCGATGATAATGAAAACTGGGATTTGCCTTCCGACCATAAACTTTACGTGATTCTCGTAGTGGGTGTGAATGGTGTGGGCAAGACTACCACCATCGGAAAGCTCGCCTATCAGTTTAAGAAGGCTGGCAAGAAAGTGTATCTCGGTGCTGCCGATACCTTCCGTGCCGCTGCCGTGGAGCAGATCAGCATCTGGGGTGAGCGAGTAGGGGTGCCTGTGGTGAAGCAGCAGATGGGTTCCGACCCTGCTAGCGTGGCCTTTGATACCCTGCAGAGCGCCAAGGCGAACGGTGCCGACGTGGTGCTGATTGATACTGCCGGACGCCTTCATAATAAGGTGAATCTGATGAATGAGTTGAAGAAAATCAAGGAAGTGATGAAGAAGGTGATGCCTGAGGCTCCGGATGAGGTGATGCTCGTACTGGATGGAAGTACCGGACAGAACGCCTTCGAGCAGGCTAAGCAGTTTGCTGCCGTTACCAATATCTCTTCGCTCGCCATCACCAAGCTTGATGGAACAGCTAAGGGTGGTGTGGTAATCGGAATCTCCGACCAGCTCAAGGTGCCTGTGAAGTATATCGGACTGGGCGAGGGCATGGAGGATCTCCAGCTCTTCAATAAGTCTGAATTTGTTGACTCCCTCTTTAAGCACTAGAATACAAATACTTAGAGGCTTTGAGGAAAGAATTAGATGTTGCTCGATGTAAAAATAGTCGAGAAAAGAATTAGATTAAGATTATTATAGGATAAGTAGGATAAGAATGAAAAAAAATCAGATAGATATAGTAACCATGGGTTGCTCCAAGAATCTGGTGGACAGCGAGACCTTGATGAAGCTTTTCGAGGACAATGGCTACCACTGCGTTCACGACCCGAAACGCCCACAGGGTGAAATTGCCGTCATCAATACTTGCGGCTTTATCGAGGATGCCAAGCAGGAGAGCATCGATACTATCCTGGAGTTCATCCAGGCTAAGGAAGAGGGCCGACTCCACAAACTCTATGTGATGGGTTGCCTCTCGCAGCGTTACCAGAAGGAGCTGGAGGCTGAAATGCCAGAGGTGGATAAATTTTATGGTAAGTTTAATTATAAGGAGTTGCTCAAGGAACTGGGCAAGGCTGATGCGCCTGCATGCAGTGGAACCCGCCATCTCACTACTCCTCATCATTACGCCTATATCAAGATTTCTGAAGGTTGCAACCGCCGCTGTGCGTATTGCGCCATTCCTATCATCACCGGCAAGCACGTTTCCCGTCCGATGGATGAAATCCTCGATGAGGTGCGCCAGCTGGTAAACGATGGTGTGAAGGAATTCCAGATCATCGCCCAGGAGCTCACCTATTATGGCGTGGACCTGGATGGCAAGCATCACATCACCGAACTCATCAGCCGCATGGCGGATATTCCGGGTGTGAAGTGGATCCGTCTGCACTATGCTTATCCTAACCAGTTCCCGCTCGATCTGCTTGATGTGATGCGCGAGAAGCCAAACGTATGCAAGTATCTGGACATCGCCCTGCAGCATATCAGCGACAACATGCTCAACAGAATGCATCGCCACGTGAGCAAGCAGGAAACCATCGATCTGCTCAAGACCATCCGTGAGCGTGTCCCTGGTATTCATATCCGCACCACTCTGATGGTAGGATTCCCTGGCGAGACTCAGGAAGACTTCCACGAGTTGCTCGAATTCGTTCGTACTCAGCGCTTTGAGCGTATGGGCGCCTTCGCTTATTCTGAGGAGGAGGGTACCTACAGTGCCAATAACTACGAGGATGATGTTCCTGCTGAGGTGAAGCAGCGCCGTCTTGACGAACTGATGATTCTGCAGCAGGAAATCAGCGCTGAGGTAGAGGCAGAGAAAGTGGGCAAGGTACTGAAGGTGATTATCGACCGCAAGGAGGGTGATTACTATATCGGAAGAACCGAATTCTGCTCGCCAGAGGTGGATCCTGAGGTGCTGATCAAGGCAGGAGAGAAGCGCCTGCGCGTGGGTTGCTTCTACAATGTGATGATAACCCAGAGCGAGGAGTTTGATCTCTACGGAGAAGTGGTAAAGTAACGTGGGAAGTAATATTTTGACATCAGAATGAATAACAAGGAGTATATTGCAGAACTTGCTCAGCAGACTGGCTATTCGCAGGACGACACCCAGAAGATGGTGCGTAAGGTGATAGATGCTATGATTGCTGAATTTGAGGATGGGGAGGCTGTCTCCATCCCCAACTTTGGTACGTTTGAGGTAAAGAAGCGCTTGGAGCGTGTGGTTGTCAACCCTACTACCAAGAAGCGCCAGCTTGTTCCGCCTAAGCTCGTACTCGGTTTCCGCCCTGTGGCCAGTGTCAAGGAAAAACTGAAGAATGGAGGTGAAGACTATGAGTAAGATTAGTTTAAGCGACTTGGCGCAGCGCCTGGCAGAGAAGTCGGGAATCAGTCAGCAGGATGCCGAACTGTTTATCAGAAAGATGTTTGATGTTGCCAACGAGGGTCTTCAGTCTGATAAGCTCGTGAAGATGAAGTGGCTGGGTACCTTTAAGGTAATGGCGGTGAAGGATCGTGAGAGCGTGGATGTGAACACGGGCGAGCGTATCATCATCGAGGGCCGTGACAAGATTTCCTTCACGCCCGATAATATTCTGAAGGAGATTGTGAACAAGCCTTTTGCTCAGTTTGAGACCGTTGTGGTGAATGATGGTGTGGATTTTGATGAAATAGACAGGAAATTCGAGAATGCTGATGAGGTTTCATCGCCTGAGGAGGTTTTTGAGTCAAAGAATGATTCTGTATCAGAAAATGTTTCTGATACAGCAGATTCTTCTGGGGTGGCTTTTGGTGAGCAGGAATCTCTGGAAACAAGCGGTGTTATTGATTTCCTGGATGAAGAAAACGATGCTCCTGTTAGCGATGAAATGATAGTAATAGGAGAGGAACTGCCTCAGGAAAATGTAGCTGAACCGGAAGAAAAGAAACCGGAAGTTTCTGAACCTGCTACTTCTGAATCGGAAGATAGGGAATCTGAAGTTCCTGCTCAGGATGAGGTTGAGCTTGTTGTTTCTGATGAAGCAAAAGAATCGACTTTAACAGAGGAAACTCCTATTGCAGAGAAAGCTTCTTCAGATGAGGAAAACACTATTACAGAAACTCCTATTGCAGAGAAAGTTCCTTCTGATGAGGAAAACTCTATTACAGAAACTCCTATTGCAGAGAAAGCTTCTTCAGATGAGGAAACTTCTTTGGATGAGGGAACTGATAAGCGGCATGTTGTATTGCCTCGTTCTTTGGTTATTGCAGCGAGCGTAGTATTCCTGGCAATGATAGGAGGCATCGGTTGGTTTGCTTTCAATTATGGCAAGATGGCTGCCCAGCGTGATCATCTCGCAATGCAATTGGATAATTACCAGCAGACACCGACAGAGAAGAAGTCACCAGCCAAGTCTGCCCCAACGCAGGAAGAGATTCTTCGCAAGAAAGCTATCGAGGATAGCGTAAGAATGGCGCAGGCAAGCGAAGCCGTCAAGAAAGCCGAAAATGCCGAGCAGAATATGGATGCTGCTGCAGACAATCAATCAATTGATGTAAAATCGGCTGAGGCTAAGAAGAATTTGGAAGCCAAGAAGCTCGAAGATACAAAGAAACTGGTTGATGCAAAAAAGCAGGCTGAAGCCAAGAAGAAATTGGCAGATGCTAAGAAACTTGCAGAAACCAAGAAGTTGCAGGAAGCTAAAAAGCTTGCAGAAGCCAAGAAGAAAGAAGAAGCCAGAAAACAGGCTGAGAAGCATTCTTCCAAGGCAAGCAGCAAATACGACCAGGATGCCCGTGTTCGAACCGGAGCCTATCGTATCATTGGCGTTTCCGAGGTTGTAACGGCAAGAGAAGGACAATCCATCAAGTCGCTCAGTCAAAAGTACTTAGGACCAGGAATGGAGTGCTACGTAGAAGCGCTGAATGGTACTTCCCAGTTGAAGCCAGGTCAGAAAGTCAAGATTCCGAAGTTGGAATTGAAGAAAAAGAAATAGAGGGTGTGTCATAAGTCCATGACGCACCCTTTTTCTATCTATAATTTTCCGTA
>UQWP01000090.1 GCA_900544825.1 uncultured Prevotella sp.
TACTATCTATCTTAACCGCCATCGCCGCCTCTCTGGGCGTGACGAGCTGCATGTCGTAGAAACAATACAAACACCTTTCCTATAAATTTCTATCTATGATCAAATAACTACCCTAAAAATTTGGTTAAACAAAATATTATCAGTACTTTTGTACTCGCCTTCCGTAGATTGTCATCATTGTGATGTTGGCAAAAATCTGCTCTTGGCTCTATTTATTGACGTGACGTTTACTTCGTTTTCATCTGATAAGATTTAGTTAGGCCTATAATTTTTAAAGTACCAGACGTACTAACTTGCTCATGATTTTCAGTACAGACTCCTACGCCATATCTATATTTAGAGAGACTATAACAAATAATTTAACTTTCTGCCTAGAGGAGTTGGTAGAGCTATAAACGACAATATGAAAATAAACGTTTTTAAAAAAGCTTTCCATAGCTTCCTATTGGTAGCCAGCTTGACTTTTGGATGTTTCCAGCTTTCTTCATGTAGTAGTAGCAGTAATGATAACGATTCACATCTTACCGGTTTCGAAGATACATGGGAGAAGGTTACAGGTCTCCCGTCTTCAGATTTAGGTAAAATTGAACTCATAAACTGTTCCCAAGTAGAATATCTTCCTTATGAGAATAAAAATTATTCTATTACCAAAAAGAGTGCATACGTTTTTAGTGGAATAAAAAACAACAAATTATGGATATCTGTCTACGAACCTAATGTACTCGATAAGGATAAAGAGGGAATGGATTTAAGTGTATATGATAAGGTAGGATATAGTAAAGTGTATGAATGGTCTGACTCCGAAAATTTTAACTTTAATAAACGTATAGATAAATATACAACCATTACAATAAACAGAATAAATTGCAGTGCGTTAGTCTTGAAAAAAAACGGATTTGCATTAACAATGGCATATGAAGGATATAAAAACAACAAACCGGATAGTCAAATTAGTTCGGGGGATGATTATTGTAGTGTGAAGCTTACGAAATTTGTTAAAAACGGTGTTGTAAAAGATTCTTTAAATTTTATTCTAGAAGATGTATATCAATGGTATGGTGATTATTTTGTAAATCAAAGTAGAATGGGGAATGGAGAAATTATCAATATTGATGGAAGTGCACCGCATATATATTTTGGAAATTGGTGGAAAGGCGTAGAAGCTGTGGCCATGGACGAAACTGTCAATTACTTTAGTTTAACACGAAATAAATTACTTATCCAACCAGTAAACTACTCATGGGAGGACGAGAATAGTATGAAAATCTATAGAATTATATTTTATAGCTTAATTTGGAAAATCAAAGATGAGGATGTTGCTAAAAAACTCAATATAAAACTGGGAGAAAAAGATAAGATTTCTTATGAGTTACTTAAAAAGGTTGATGAACATACCTGGAAATATAAAGTCCATGTTGTTTATGACGATTGGGATACACCTGATGCTGATTACGAAATTCTGGTTGACATTGATAAGGGTGAGCTAAAATAACCCATCAACAGTTCTCAAATCAACTTTTCACAAGGTTTTAACATATATTCCTCTTCAAAGGTACCAAGGAACTTGGTACCTTTGTTGTTTTACCTTGGTACCTTTCACCAAAAAGCTTGGTACCTTTCGTTCTCGCCTTGGTACCTTTCGCCTAATGTACCATGCTTACCATGGTACATTTCTCCTTGAGGTGGTATCTTTTCACCAAATGTACCATGCTGAGGTGGTATCTTTTCTCCAAATGTACCATGCCGAGGTGGTATCCTTTGCTCTTTAGCGGTATCTTTTTCGCCCTTGAGGTCGTAATCTTTCACCCTGAGATCGTAACCTTTCACCCTTGAGGTCGTAACCTTTCACCCTAATCAGGAATAGGGATTCCCCCTTCTACTTTAGGGAATCCTTCTCGTTTCTTTTCGGAAGAAAGTAGTACTTTTGCAGGCGTAAACAAGATAATGACCGAGCACTCTTTTTAAAAGGGGCTCAAGATTATAACTTTCAAAAACAGTATCGCTTATGAAAAGAAATGAAGTAATGGCACTCATCGCCACAACCATATTGATGTTTGCCGTATGCCTCTCGGCTTCAGCTAAGGGAAAAAGAAACGTGGAGCGGGGAATGACCAAGCAGGAAGTGATTGCCATTCTCGGAGAACCTAAGCTCACCAGTTTCGACATGTATGGGGACAAATGGGAATATGACAAATATAATTATCTGTTTGGAGATTCCAAGTACATCACGGTCTTCTTCGACAGAAACGGAAAGGTTGTGCAGTACGATACAAGAATCATAGAACCAAACAGCCAGACATCAAATGTACAGCAACCACAACGCCCTACTCCACCCCTCTACGATGGAAGATGTGATCCAGATGGCAGAATGGATTACGGCTATTGTCTCGATGATGCTTCCTTCTCCAAACTATATAATAAGGTGAAGAAGGCAAGCTTCGACGACAACAAGTTCGACCTGATAGAAGTGGCAAGCCTCGGCTGCTATTATTCCTGCGCCCAGGTGGTCCGCATCATGAAGATATTCCCTTTCGACGACGAACAGCTGAAAGCGCTCAAAATGATGGCGCCACATATCGTGGATCTTCAGAATACAGGTCTCATCTATAAAATATTCAGCTTCGACAGTGAAAAGGATAAGGCTGAGGAAATCATCAGAAATAGCAGATAACTACAGAATCAAAATCCGTGAGCAAGATGCAGCATCTTGCTCACGGATTTTTCTTTTCCCCTCCCTTGCCATTTTTTCACAAAAATCACAAGGATTGTTAAAATTGAAACTTTCAGATAAACTTTTCCGTCTAAATGCAATCAGATTAATATCTTTCGAAAAAAAAGAAAACGGGTAAAAAGAAAATTTAAGAAGATTATGAACGGAAAAGTTAAAAACGCAATGGCTGTCCTGCTCCTCGTGGCGGCACCATTGGCTACGCAGGCAAAACAATGGTCGCTGAAAGACTGCATCGACTATGCGCTTGCCAACAACATCGCTCTTCAGAAGACGCAACTTACTAAAGCCAGCGCCCAAGAAGACTATCTGCAGTCGAAAGCTGCTCTGCTTCCGTCGCTCAGCGCAAGCACCAACCAAAGCGTAAACTATACGCCGTGGGTGGCTAGCGGTATCAGCGGTGACGGTTTCTCAAGAGCCAGCATCGACAAGGTGTATTACAACGGAAACTACTCCGTGATGGGTAACTACACCATCTGGAATGGAAACAAGAACCATAATCAGGTAAAACTGAACCAGCTCTCTGCCGAGGCTGCACAGCTCGATTCGGCTACCCAAGCTATCAAGCTGCAGGAACAGATTGCACAGCTCTACGTGCAGATTCTCTACTCTACAGAGGCCATCCAGGTGAACAAGGAGAGCTATCTCTCGAGCCAGCAGAACGAGGAACGGGGCAAGGAGATGGTGAAGATAGGCAAGATGAGTCAGGCAGACCTGGCACAGCTCACCGCTCAGCGGGCTCAGGATGAATTCAACATCGTGCAGGCTGAAAGCAATGTGAAGAACTATAAGCGACAGTTGAAGGAACTGCTTCAGATTACAAGCGATGAAGCTTTTGACATCGAGATTCCGAATACCACCGATGAGATGGCGCTCGTGGCTGTTCCGGCAATGAACGGAGTCTATGCTGCGGCTCTCGAAAACCGTCCGGAGTTCAAGACCATCAAGAATCAGTTGGCTCAGAACGACTTGAACATCAAGATTGCGAAGGCGGGCAAGCTGCCTACCATCAGCGCCAACGGAGGTATCTCTACCAGCAATACTTCCATGAACAGCAATGGTCTTGCCAAGCAGTTGAAGACCAACTTCAGCGTTGGAGGCGGCGTAGGAGTGAGCATCCCTCTCTTTGAAAACCGAACCACCAAGACTCAGGTGAACAAGGCTTTGATTCAGCGCGAAAGCATCCAGCTCGACCTGAAGAACCAGCAGACTCAGCTCTACTCTACCATTGAGAACTACTGGTTGCAGGCTACCACCAACCAAAGCCAGTTTAAGGCGGCAAAGGTAAGCAGCGAGAGTGCCCAGACCAGTTACAATCTGCTGAGCGAGCAGTTTAAGCTGGGATTGAAGAACATCGTTGAGCTAAGAACAGGAAAGGATAACCTGCTCAAAGCAAAGCAGAACGAGCTCCAGGCGAAATACCTCGCCATCCTCAACATCAATATGTTGAAATTCTATAAGGAAGGACATATTTAACTCCCCAGTTTATTATTTCGAATCAAATTAATCTGATTATAAAAAATGAAAAAGTTGAGAATTAGCAAAATCTGGATTGCTGTCGTGGTGATAGTAATCGTTGCCGTGGCGGCATGGGCGATGTCGGGCGGGAAAAAGGAAGAAGATATTAACTTCAAGGAGGAAAAAGTGGCGCTGAAAACCTTACAGAACAGCGTAACCGCTACGGGTACCATTGAGGCGGTGACCTCTGTAACCGTGGGTACACAGGTGAGCGGTATCGTCAACAAACTCTATGTGGACTACAACTCCCAGGTAAAGAAGGGACAGGTCATCGCAGAACTCGACAAGACCAATCTCTTGAGCGAACTGAATACTGCGAAGGCAAACCTAGCCAGCGCACAGAGCAGTCTGAACTATCAGGCAGCCAATATGGAACGCTACAAAACCCTTTACAAGAAAGGTCTCTGCAGCGCCGATGAATACGAGAATGCCCTTCTCACCTATCGCCAGGCGAAGGAGCAGGTAGCATCTTCCAGGGAAAACGTACAGAGAGCACAGACCAACCTCGGATACGCTACCATCACCTCTCCTATCGACGGAACCGTGATTTCGAAGAGCGTAGAGGAAGGTCAGACCGTAGCGGCAAGCTTCAACACCCCAGAGCTTTTCACCATCGCCAAGGACCTGACCAATATGCAGGTAGTAGCCAATGTGGACGAGGCTGATATCGGCAATGTAAAGGAGGGCGACAGAGTAACCTTCACCGTAGATGCCTATCCGGATGATACCTTCGAGGGAACCGTGAAGCAGGTGCGACTGGAAGCTACAACCACCAATAATGTAGTAACTTACGAGGTAGTGATTTCTGCTCCAAATGCTAATTTGAAATTGAAACCGGGTCTTACAGCCAACGTTACCATCTACACCCAAGAGCGCAGCGGCGTGCTCGCCGTAGCCAACAAGGCTCTCCGCTTTACCCCTACCAAGGAAACCGTGGGCAAGGACATGAAGATCGTGGACTGCAAGGGTAAAAACAAGGTTTGGACCCTGAATGGCAACACCCTCACCGCTCATCCGGTAACCATCGGTCAGAGTGATGGAATCAATACAGAAATCACCAAGGGATTGAAGCAGGGCGATAAGATTGTTACGGAAATCGTGGTGAATCTTCCGGAAGAAGAGGAAACCCAGGAGCAGAGTCAGGGACTGATCAGCGGTCCGGGTCCTAGAGGAAAGAAGAAGTAAGGAGGAAACTTCTTTAACTCCCATCCATTCCAATAAAAAAGAATAATTATGTCTGAAACATCAAATAACAACGAGAACAAGAAGGTTGTAATCGAGCTCGACAACGTGCGTCGCGACTTTCTTGTGGGCGACGAAACCGTCCACGCCCTGAAAGGCGTAAGCTTCAAGATCTACGAGGGCGAGTTCGTCACCATCATGGGTAAATCGGGTTCCGGCAAATCCACCCTGCTCAACCAGCTGGGCTGCCTCGACACCCCTTCCAAGGGCGAGTACTACCTGGATGGCGTAAGCGTGCGCAAGATGAGCCGCAACGACAGAGCCATCCTGCGCAACCGCAAAATTGGCTTCATCTTCCAGAACTACAATCTGCTGCCGAAGACCACGAGCGTGGAGAATGTAGAACTGCCGCTGATGTACAATCCTGCCATCAGCGCAGAAGAACGGAAGCAGCGTGCCATCGAAGCCCTGAAGGCGGTAGGACTGGGCGAAAGACTCTATCACAAGAGCAACCAGATGTCGGGTGGACAGATGCAGCGTGTAGCCATCGCCCGAGCACTGGTGAACAATCCTGCCGTGATTCTCGCCGACGAGGCAACGGGTAATCTGGACACGAGAACCAGCTTCGAAATCCTGGTCCTCTTCCAGAAGCTCTATGCCGAGGGCAGAACCATCATCTTCGTAACCCACAACCCGGATATCGCCAAGTATTCCAGCCGCAACATCGAACTGCGCGACGGACACATCATCAGCGATACCTATAATGACCACATCCTTTCGGCAGCAGAAGGCCTTGCCGCCCTGCCTGCCAATACTGACGAGTAGAAAGGAAGAAAGTGAAGAGTTCAACAGCTTTACTAATCATAAAGTTCAATGTTCAAATCTCAAAGTTCAAAGTAAATGAATTATCAGAATCTTTTTAAGATTGCCATCCGGGCGATTGCCGCCAACAAGATGCGCTCCTTCCTCACCGCCCTGGGCATCATCATCGGTATTGCAGCCGTGATTACGATGCTTGCCATCGGACAGGGAAGTAAGGCGAGCATCAAGGCGAACATCGCTGAGATGGGTAGCAATATGATTATGATTTCGCCGGGTGCCGACATGAGAGGCGGTGTGCGACAGGATGCTTCCTCGATGGAGACCCTGAAGCAGGCCGACTACCAGAGCATCAAGGAGGATTGTAATTACATCAGTGCCATTTCGCCTACCGTAAATAGTTCGGGACAGTGGATCTACGGCAACAATAATACGCAGAGTTCCATCTATGGCGTGAACCAGGACTACCTGAGCATCCGACAGCTGAAGGTGGCAGATGGAGAAATGTTCACAGATACCGACATCAAGGCAGCAGCCAAGGTCTGCATTCTCGGTCAGACCGTAGTGGATTATCTCTTCCCCGATGGCAGCGACCCGATCGGCAAGGTGGTGCGTTTCAACAGCATCCCGTTCCGTGTGGTAGGTGTGCTCCAGAAGAAGGGTTACAACTCGATGGGTATGGACCAGGACGACCTCGTTCTCGCCCCATACACCACCGTGATGAAGCGAATCCTGGCACAGACCTATCTGGGCGGAATCGTATGTTCTGCCATCACCGAGGAGGCTTCGCAGCCGGCTCAGGATCAGATTTCCGAAATCCTCCGCCGCAACCACAAGCTGAAAGATGCCACCGAGACTACCGAGGCAGATGAGGATGATTTCAACATCCGTTCGCAGGAGGAAATCTCCAGCATGATGAATTCCACCATGTCCACCATCACCATCCTCCTGGGTAGTGTGGCAGGAATCTCCCTGCTGGTGGGCGGTATCGGAATCATGAACATCATGTATGTTTCCGTTACCGAGCGAACCCGCGAAATCGGTCTGCGAATGAGTGTGGGAGCCAGGGGCATCGACATTCTGAACCAGTTCCTCATCGAGGCGATCCTGCTCTCAGTAACGGGTGGAATCATCGGAGTGATATTGGGAGTGAGTCTGTCGCTGAGTCTGAATGCCTTCCTCCACATAGCCACTCAGATAGAGCCTTGGAGCATCATCATGAGTTTTGCCGTATGTACCTTTACCGGCGTCTTCTTCGGCTGGTATCCGGCAAAGAAGGCAGCAAGACTCGACCCTATCGAGGCTATCAGATATGAGTAAACAGGAAGTGAAGGAAACGACCGTAGGGAGTGATAACTTCCCTTCACTTCTCTAACTTCAGAATATATGAAGCAATCCGTGGGCAATCGAAGTGATTTGTCCACGGATTTTTGTATTCAGACAAAATATCTCGCAGAAAAACTTCACTATTTGGAAAATAATTTGTAACTTAGCGGCGTGAAACGTAAAAACAAGTGAGATTATGGCAGAAATCGTAAATAAATATCCTGTAGGAATACAGACTTTTGAAAAGATTCGTGAAGGCAATTATCTCTATGTAGATAAGACTAAATATATAGTAGATTTCCGAGAAAAGCAGATGTCGTACGTCTTTCTGAGTCGTCCTAGACGATTCGGCAAGTCGCTCTTTGCCTCTACGCTTCAGGCCTATTTTGAGGGCAGGAAGGAACTTTTCGAAGGATTAGCCATCGCCGACTACGAGAAAGAATGGGTGAAGCATCCTGTGCTCCATTTCGACATGAGTGGCGCCAAGCATTTTGATGCAGAACGTCTGGAAGATCATCTCGATATGCAATTGACTCCTTACGAAGATTTATACGGCAAGGACGAAAGAGAGAAATACCCTAACAACAGATTGGAAGGTATTGTAAAGCGAGCTTTTCAGAAGACTGGACAGAACGTGGTTGTCATCATCGATGAATATGATGCCCCATTGCTTGATGTTGTTCACGAGAAAGACAATCTGAGCCAGCTCCGCCTCATCATGCAGAATTTCTACAGTCCACTGAAGAAGCTCGACCCTTATCTGGAATTTACGTTCATCACAGGCATTACCAAGTTCTCACAGCTCAGCATCTTCAGCGAACTCAACAACCTCGACAACATCAGCATGCTCGACCAATATTCTGCCATCTGCGGCATCAGCAAGACTGAACTCACTACCGCAATGAAACCGGATGTGGAAGGTTTGGGAAGAGCGCTCGGTCTGACATACGACCAATGCCTGGAAGAATTGCGACAGTATTACGACGGCTACCATTTCAGCGAACATGCAGAAGATGTTTTCAATCCGTTCAGCCTGATCAGGGCCATGAACAGCCAGAAGATAGATTCTTACTGGTTTGGATCGGGAACACCGACCTATCTGATCAAAACCCTACAGAAACATCACGTCAACGTGATGGACATTGAGAGAAAGGGGGCAAGCGTTGACGACTTCGATGTTTCGCCAGAGCAGGTAACCTCAGCCCTGCCATTGCTCTATCAGAGCGGCTATCTTACCATCAAGAAATACAGTCCCTTCACCAAGAGTTACAGATTGGGCTACCCAAACCAGGAAGTCAAAATCGGAATGCTCAAGAGTCTGGCTCCCAACTATCTGTCACCCGTATCCATCGACAACAACGGACTGGTGAATGAATTTGTAGAAATGCTTTACGAAGATAATCTTGAGGGCGCCATGGTTCGCCTGAAGGCCTACCTTTCCAGCAGCTCCAACCGACTGTCGAACAAGAACGAAAGAGATTTTCAGACGGTTTTCTATCTGATTTTCAATCTGATGGGGGCTCTTATCAAGGTAGAAGAAGACAGTGCCATAGGTCGTGCAGACGCTGTATTGCAAATGCCTACCGCCGTATATGTATTCGAACTGAAATACGATGGTTCGGCAGAGGATGCCATCAAACAGATAGACGACAAAGGCTATCTGATTCCTTATTCAGCCGAAGGCAAGCGACTGATAAAGGTGGGAGTCAACTATGACAGCACTCAGCGAACCATCGGTGACTGGATTATCAAGGAAGAATAAGTTAGTTTTTTCAGATTAGTTTTTTCTGAAAAGAAAGAAGATAAGATAGAAAAAAGAAAGAAAAAGAAGAATGAATACAGAAATATTATCAGCAGATAAAGACCCGATGGGCGCAGCCATTCTCGACTTCCAGAAGCAGGGGAAGGCGGCCCGACTGAGAGTGCTCTCTTCGATGTTCGAGGAAGACGAAATGCCAGTAACCCATCTCTTCAGAAGCTTCCGGGAAATGCCGGTGCTGGAGCAGAAAGCCTTGCAGCTAGCCAAGGGACGGGTGCTGGATATCGGAGCCGGAAGCGGTTGCCATACGCTCGAACTTCAGAAGAAGGGACTGGCAGTAAAGGCGATTGATATTTCGCCCTTGAGCTGCGAAGCGATGAAGCTGAGAGGCGTGAAGGATGCAGAATGCATCAATCTCTTCGACAATCATCTGGGAACGGGTTTCGATACGATTCTCCTTCTGATGAACGGAACGGGAATCGCCGGAAAGATAGAACATCTCCCTGCCCTCTTCCAGCGCCTGAAGGCGTTGCTGAATCTGGGCGGTCAGATTCTCATCGATTCCTCAGATCTGAAATACATCTACGAGAATGAGGATGGCAGTTTCGACATCAATCTGAACGGAGCCTATTACGGAGAGGTGGATTATCAGATGATCTACAAGGATGTAAAGGGCGACCGCTTCGACTGGCTCTACGTGGATTTCCCATTACTGAAATCCATCGCTGAAACCTGCGGTCTGCATGGTGAACTCGTGGCAGAAGGCGAACACTACGACTATCTGGCGAGAATCTTCTAAGCATAATAAAGGCGATAAGATTTTTTACAGTATATGAAAAATAAAGAGGGTGCGTCATAAGTTCAGATTATGACACACCCTCTTTATTTTTTTCTATCTGATCGTCAAAATTTCTATTTGATCGCCGAAATCGTGACATCGGAGAAATCATTCATCAGGTCAAGAATCTCCAGGGTATGGAAATCCTTCTTCGCCTTCACTTCGATGCTCGCCTCCAGGAATTCCTCCTTGGATAACCGGCGCTCTTTCAGTTCGTAGGAATGCACATCCATTCCCTTCTGCTTGATCTGCTTGATAAATTCCTTTACGCTCTCACGAGACGGAGCAGAGAAATTCAGCTCGATGGTTGTGGTTCCCAACGGCGGAATCCAATAGTTCAGCACCTCCAGTCCGAGCAGCACCATCGCCGTGGTAAGAGCCGCAGCCACATACATGCCGGTTCCGCACGCCAATCCGATGGCCGCCGTCACCCACAAGCCAGCCGCCGTAGTCAATCCTCTCACCACATTCTTCTGGAAGATGATGGTACCAGCGCCCAAGAATCCGATGCCCGAAACCACCTGCGCCGCCACACGCGAGGAATCCTTCAGATCCACTCCGAATCCAAACTGCGAAACCACACAGAAAAGCGCACTTCCCAATGCCACGAGGAAGTGAGTGCGGAAACCAGCCTCCTTGGCACGGTATTCACGCTCTATTCCGATTGCTCCTCCCAGAACCAGCGCAAGCGAGAGGCGGATGGTAAGGTCTATATAGGTTGCATCCATAAAATATCCTTTCTTTTTAACAATACTGCGTTAAATTAATATTTAATCGTCTGTAAATCAATAACTTATATT
>UQWP01000091.1 GCA_900544825.1 uncultured Prevotella sp.
TATAAGTTATTGATTTACAGACGATTAAATATTAATTTAACGCAGTATTGTTATTGTTTATTCTTTTACTTATACTTAAAAATCAAACTCTTACTCCACAACCTTGTTCAGCTTGTCGAGATTCTCCTGAGCACCCTTCAAGCCTCCGGCTACTGCCTTCTGGAAGTACTGCTTGGCAGCTTCGTAATCCTCATTGAGAACAGCGAGGCAACCACGGGCATTATCTACTTCGGCTCCGGTGCCAGCCTTCTTCAGGTACTTCTCTGTGCTTACCTTGTCACCTCTGTCGATGGCTGCAAGGGCTGCATTCAGATTGGCGAGCTTATCTTCTGGGAACATTTTTACTGCCGTGTCGAATACATTGTTGTACTCTTCGCTTCCCTTCGGATAACTGTTGGCTACCATATACATCTCCTGGAGAGAGAGCTTCTGTGGACGGGTGTTGATCACTCTGCGAGCCTCTTCGAGGTTGAATGCCTTCACGTCGTACTCGATGGTGTAATCTGTGCGGCGCAAGCTTGGCCAAACCTTGGCAACGAGGAATCGGAATGCCTCACCAGCCTTGGCTGCGAGCGTCTGTTCCTTCTGGTCAGGAGTCATATCGCTGTTGATGATCTTGAGAGCAGCTTCCTTCTGAGGGATGTTGTGACTCTTGATGTACTCCAGTGTTCCTTCCCAATCCTCAGCTGTAGATTCTACCTTGAAGAGCTTCTTGTCGATAGGGTAGGTCTTCAGCAGATAGTTGTAGAGAGCCTGGGTACGGTTGCGAGACAGCTTGTCGTTGTTGGCATAGCTGCCGTCAGGAGATGCATAACCGTGGAGGGTAATGGAAGTGATGGTTACATCCGGATCGTTCTTCACGAGGTCGAGCGTCTGCTTGATGGTAGCCAACTCCTTGGTATTGTTACCGAGATCCTTCGCGATATCCCACTTGTTGATGCGGAAGTTGAGTCTAGCCGAACCGTTTTCCTGTCTGATCTTCACTGCCTCCGCCTTTGGCTGCTGATAAGCCTGATAGAGCTGCTGAGGAGTAACGAGCGCCTCGCCATTGTTGGTGAGCAGGTTTTCTGCCAGCAGTTTCTGGTTACATCCACAGGCATCATTGCTGATGGCGAAGTTGGAGTTCTTCATCCAGTTCTGGTAAGGAACCGAGTAAGCGTATCGGAGTGTCTGTGGCTCCTTGTTTTCACGCTTGGCAACGATGAGCGGGTTCTGTGTAGCGGTCTTCTTGGTACGCTGGTAGTAGATGTATCTCTTGTTACCCATCACCTCCACAGCCGGGAGTTTGAGCGTATCCTCACCTTTATATAAAATAGGTGTAAAGATGAGACCCTTATTGCTTACCAGTTTCACGTCATCCAGGTTGAGATCCATATAGACGTTCACCTTATTGCCTTTCTTCTTGATTTCCTTGTTTAGGACTTTCATATCCTTGGCAGCCTGTTCCTGAGCGATAGCGTTGGTGCTAAACAGAATGCTGAGGGCGACGGCTCCAAGAGTCTTGTTTAAAATCTTATATGTATTCATAATCTTCAGTTTTACTTATTAATATAATAATGTATCACGAATTAGAAGACATACACTAGATTGAGTGCCGCCTTGGTAGGTCCTACGTAGTGATGCGCCTTGTCTTTTTCGAGTCTTTCACCACACTGTGGGCATTCATATTTATCCGATTTCGAATAAACGTATCCCACTCCGAGTTCAGCCTCGAAGTTCCAATGCTTGGAGAGAGCCCAGGTATAACCATAGGCAATACCTGCACCTACGAACCAACCTTCGTATCTGTAATCTTTCAATTTGGAGAAGTCGGTACCGAGGAACTTGAAGTCAAGATCTACGTTACCTATGTTATGAGAACCTCCGAGGGCGTGGAAACCGATGAAGGAACCCATCATCTTGTTGCAGAACCAGTATCTGGCTTCTGGTTGAACAAGCCAGTGCTGCCACTTCTTGTTCTTGGAGAATGTCCACGGGTTGTAGTTGCCGGATACATCCAAGGTCCATTTTGGGGAAAGGCCGAATTCGAAGCCGAGGTTCATGGTGCTTGTAGCATCATAAAGGAGGTTCGTCTTCAAGGCCATCTTCTGAGCGACGGCCGGGCAGATGAAGCTGCCAACAGCCAGTAGCGCAATTAAAATCCTTCTGTTCATACTTAAAATCTTTTAATGATTTAAGAATGACAAATGGTCTCTCTAGAGAAACGCATCATCATCTTTTACTTATACTTATACTTTTTCTTTTTTAATTTCCTTTTCCTTCCACTTTTCTTTCAATAGGCTTGAAACTAGACTTTATTTATTAAAGAATAGTTAGTCTATCATTTACTTTTCTTCTACTCATCATCATCTTTATCATCTACTCCTCAGTTCTTAGATGCCAGTCGGCAACTTTGGGATTCGATTGAAAGCTCGGGCTTGGAACCGCGAACTTTGTTTTTACGGTTACAAAGATATAGTTTTTTCCCGTTGCCTCCTCCAAAATATGCGCCTAAAAATGCTGATACCGAATAAAAACCGCATAAATGAAACACTGAAAAAACCTGAAAACCTTGAAAAACGTCTCTTTTATTATGTTTTTTTGATTTTTCTACCCTTTTTTAACTACTTTCTTTGTCTTTTTCGATTTTTAGTTATAATTTTGCAGTAGAGAAGAATAAGTCAGTAAATCGACAATGAATTCAGAATTTTGAGATTCTGAAAGGTATGCAATGCCCTCCCCCTAAGAGGGAAAGGCTTTATTATATATAAGTATTAAGAACGGTTATAATTATAAGTAAACTGAAAGTAAGATATGAAGGCTAAGAACAAACTTTGGGATTTGTGCTTGCGCTTGGAGCAGCATTTATGCCCTGATTACTGTGGAGTGGTGGACCGCCGAAGGGTGATCGCCTTCGTCCTTTTGTCTCTGGTTGAGATTCTCATTATTCCCTACAACTTCCTTTTGTTTTACATGATGAAAGTATGGGGGGGGCATATTCTATAATCTGGTTCATACCCTTGCGCTGGCACTTGTGATGTATGTGGTGCTGAAGCGTAAGGTGGTTTTCAAGACCGGAATCTCTCTGCTCTATATCCTCGTATTCGTCAAGCTGGTAATTGACAGTATGCTCTGTCTTCACTATCAGGGCGATCAGGACCACCTGAGCGTGATGAGCAATATCTTCATCATGTTCATCCTTGCCATTACTGCCCAGAGCCAGCTGCTCAACCGAACCACTCTCGGCTTTGCCATCGCTCTGCTGCCTGTGGTAGCGGTAGCTATTTCGCATACGCAAGTCTCCGTGCTGCTCTTCAGTATCAAGGCAGTTCTGGTAGGTTTCCTGATGATATTCTATGTCTGGCTCTATAACTGGGAACCTGTCATCGTTACGGAACTCAGACAGCCCAAGCAGATGAGGGAAGAAGAGAGGAAGGCGCTGCACATGCTTGCCGACCTGAAGGATGACGAGAAGAATATGGCGGTGAACCTGATGAGCCGACTCAGTCCCGAACAGCAGAAGAATATCCTGGACCTTGCCGCAGAACAGTTGAAGACCAGCGAAGAGAGCAAGAGGGCCTGGGAACTGGTATGTGCCGAACTCACCAACAGTGAGAGAGTGATCTGCCAGATGGTACTGGAAGGCAAGATGCTGAAGGAAATCTGCATCGAACTGAACAAGAGTGAATCGAACATCACCAGCCAGCGCAGTCATATCCGAAAGAAGCTGAATATGGACCGCAAGGACGATCTGCGACGCGAGCTGGAAAAGCGCTTCTATGAAGCCAGAAATTCACTGGAAGCATAATATAAACAATAGTATATAAGAATGCAGAAAGGGTGTGCCCGTGTGAGCACACCCTTTCTGCATTCTTATACTTTTCCTATTTACTCTTCCATTCTGAGGAATGCCTTCGGCAGGTAATCGATGAGATCGCTGGCGATGAGGCTTTCCTTGCCCAGGTCCTTGATGGCGAGGTCGCCGGCAAGACCATGAAGGTACATACCGATGCGGGCGGCATCTGCCTGCTTGTAGCCGCGAGCCAGAAGGGCGGTGATGATACCTGTAAGCACATCGCCGCTGCCCGCCGTAGCCATACCGCTGTTGCCCGTAGAGCAGAACTCTATCTTACCATCCGGATGACAGAGGGCAGAGAAATGACCCTTCAGCAGGATGTAGCCATGCAGACGGTCGGCAAGCTCGCATGCCTTGAAGAGACGTTCGGTGCAATTGCTGCTGGTGATGCCAGCCAGACGGTCAAGCTCTCTAGGGTGCGGAGTGTAGATGAGGTTCTTAGGCAACTGCTGCATCCAGGCACGGTGACTGGCAAGGATATTGAGTGCATCGGCATCCACCACTACCGGACAGGTGCATCTTCTGAGCTGGGCAATCAGGGCGATGGCTGTAGCCTCGCTGGTTCCCAGTCCCGGACCGATGCCCATGGCGTGGTAATCTTCCGTATCTACCGGTTCGCTGAAGATGGTTTCCTCTGTATCCATCTGCAGTACCGCCTCGGGCACGGAAATCTGCATGATTTCGTAGTTTCTCTTAGGCGTATGGGTAATCACCTTTCCCACACCCGTTCGGAGGCAGGCTCTGGTGGCAAGGATCGAAGCCCCCGACATGCCGTAGCTGCCTGCAATGAGGAGCGCCGTGCCCATGCTGCCCTTGTGGGCGAAGTCGCCACGAGGTTTCAGGAGCTGGCGGATATCCTTTTCCTCGAGGATGCTGCAACGGCTCTCTGTGTGCTGGATGAACTCAGGAGAGAGACGGATGTCGAGCACCTTGATTCTGCCCAGATACTGCTGGTTGTCTGCCATCATCATCGACAGCTTCTTCTGCTGCAGGGTGAGGGTGAGGTCGGCACGGATGATGTTGGCGCTGATGTTGTAGGAGTTGTCCTCGCTCATCAGACCGGAAGGCAGGTCGATGCTCACGATCTGTGCCGCACTCTGGTTGATGTATTTCACCATGGCAGCGAAACCGCCCGCCAGCGGCTTGTTGAGTCCGCTGCCGAAGAGACCATCCACTACAAGCATTCCCGCCTCGAGCTGAGGAGGGTCGAAGTTGACGGTAACCTCGGTAAACTGCTTGACGCTCTTACCCTCGATGAGTCGTTTCTTGTTGGTGGCACAGTCGGCAGAGAGCTTGTTGTGCACATTGAATAGGAATACACTCACCACATAGCCGTCTTCGCAGAGAAGGCGCGCCACGGCAAGTGCATCGCCACCATTGTTTCCCGGACCGGCGAATACCACGACCGGAGTTCTGTTAGACCATTCCTCCTCGATGGCACGTGTGAGCGCCTTGGCAGCCCTTTCCATCAGGTTGAGCGATGTGATCGGCTCATGCTCAATGGTGTATTTATCCAGCTCATGTATCTGAGCACTAGTGAATATTTTCATATATTAATGTATGTTATGTCCGATTATCTGATTATTTTAATGCAAAAGTACTAAAAAAAGTCGATGAATGGATGAAGTTTCACGATTTTTTCGTAATTTTGCAGAAAATATTATATCATCAAGACTATGGGCATAGTAAAAATCAAGGATAAGACCTTCAAGACCTCCATTCCAGAGGCCGAGATTCTGAAGAAGGTACAGGTCGTAGCCGACCGTCTGAACCAGGATTATGCGGATAAGACTCCGGTGTTCCTGGCTGTGTTGAATGGTTCGTTTATCTTCGCTGCCGATCTGATGCGAATGATTACGGTACCAAGCGAGATTTCTTTTGTGAAGTATGCTTCCTACGAGGGCACGGGCTCTACGGGCAGCATGAAGACCCTGATGGGCTTGAACCAGGATCTTATCGGTCGCCACGTGGTGATCGTGGAGGACATCGTGGATTCCGGCTTTACCATGGCTCACATGATCGAGGATCTGAAGAAGAAGAATCCAGCCAGCATCGAGATCTGCTCGCTTCTCGTGAAGCCGGGCAATCTGAAGGTGAATCTGGACATCAACTATGCCGTAATGGAAATCCCTAACGATTTCATCGTAGGATATGGATTAGATTATGACCAAGAAGGCAGAAACCTCCGCGACATCTACACGATTGTAGAAGAATAGGGGGTGAAGCATGTGGGAGAAAATTAGTGATTATTGCTTGGATGTCTCCAAGTACTTCTTGACTGCTGTATTTGTCGCATCTTTAATGGTGGATTTGGGTGAAATGCGGTGGTTGCTTTATGCAATTAGTGGCGTTTTGGCAACAATCTTCTTTTGTGCAGGTTTGTTCTTCATATCCAAAAGTAAGGATGAGAAAGAAAGGAAGTATAAAACAACTCGAAAGTATAACAATAAAAATAGGAGGACATAAAATGGATGCATTATTTTTCTTAGGCGTTGTAACAGTTCTCTTTGGAATTGTTTTTGCTGTTCTTTTGTCTCCAAAGGGGCAGAAGTGGGTTAATAAATATAGTTAAGTTTCTGACACAACATAAAACAATTTATATATATTTAAGGTAAAAATGAAAAATATCGTAATTTTCGGCGCTCCAGGTGCAGGTAAGGGTACACAGAGCGACAAGATGATTGAGAAGTATGGTCTCGGTCACATTTCAACAGGTGACGTTCTTCGTAACGAAATCAAGAATGGTACAGAGCTCGGCAAGACTGCCAAGGGCTATATCGACAATGGTCAGTTGATTCCAGACGAGTTGATGATCGACATCCTCGCAAGCGTATATGACAGCTTCGGCAAGGATCACGCAGGTGTCATCTTCGACGGTTTCCCACGTACCACTCCACAGGCTGAGGCTCTGAAGAAGATGCTCTCTGAGCGTGGTCACAAGATCGCTGCCATGATTGAGCTCGCTGTTCCAGAGGATGAGTTGATGGCTCGTCTGCTCAACCGCGGTAAGTTGAGTGGCCGTTCTGATGACAACGAGGAGACTATCAAGAAGCGTCTCAACGTATATCATACACAGACAGCTCCTCTCATCGACTGGTATGAGAAGGAAGGCATCCATCACCACATCGAGGGTCTCGGAACTGTAGATGAGATCTTCGCTCGTGTTTGCAATGTAATCGACAACCTCTAATTAGTATAATGTTAAGTGTTAAATGTTGAATGTTAAGTTGGGCGTGCGCCTTTCGGGGGAGAACTTAGCCTGATGTTGACATGGAATATTCCTTTCGGGATAATTTAACACTTAACATTTAACATTTCACATTACAATATAAAAATGGCTGAATCCAATTTCGTAGATTATGTAAAGATCAACTGCCGCTCTGGTAAGGGTGGTAAAGGCTCCATGCACCTGCGCCACGTGAAGTACCAACCGAATGGTGGACCTGACGGTGGCGATGGCGGACGTGGAGGAAGCATCTATCTTCGCGGCAACCACAACTATTGGACCTTGCTGCATCTGAAGTATCAGCGCCACTTCTTCGCCGAGCATGGTGGCAATGGAGGACGTGACAAGTGCCACGGAACTGATGGTAAGGACATCTATATCGATGTGCCTTGCGGTACCGTGGTGTATAATGCCGAAACCGGTAAGTTCGTCTGCGACGTGGCTTACGACGGTCAGGAAGTGCTGCTCCTGAAGGGCGGACGTGGCGGATTGGGCAACTTCCAGTTCCGCACCTCTACCAACCAGGCTCCCCGCTATGCGCAGCCAGGTGAGCCGATGCAGGAGATGACCATCATCATGGAGCTGAAACTCCTTGCCGATGTGGGTCTTGTGGGTTTCCCTAATGCCGGAAAGTCAACCCTGCTCTCTGCCGTATCCAGTGCCCGTCCAAAGATCGCCAACTATCCGTTTACCACCCTCGAGCCATCGCTGGGTATCGTGGATTACCGCGACCATCAGAGTTTCGTGATGGCTGATATCCCGGGTATCATCGAGGGAGCGAGCGAAGGAAAGGGTTTGGGACTGCGATTCCTCCGACACATCGAGCGCAACTCCCTGCTCCTCTTCATGGTTCCAGGCGATACCGACGATATCAAGAAGGAATATGAGGTACTGCTGGGCGAGTTGAAGAACTTCAACCCAGAGATGCTCGACAAGCATCGCGTGCTCGCCATCACCAAGTGCGACCTGCTTGACGAGGAGCTTATCGAGATGCTGAAGGAGACTCTGCCAACCGATCTTCCGGTGGTATTCATCTCATCAGTTACCGGACAGGGCATCCAGGAACTCAAGGATGTGCTCTGGAAGGAGTTGAACTCAGAGAGCAACAAGCTGCAGGAGATTACTTCAGAAGATACCCTCGTTCACCGCGACAAGGATATGACCCGATTCCAGCAGGAACTCGAGGCTGAGGGCGAGGACATCGTGGAGTATATCGATGAGGATGAAATCGAGGATGTAGATGATCTCGATGATTTCGAATATGAAAGTTAAAACTTTGAACTTTGAACTTGGAACATTGAACTTTATGATATGCTAAAAGAGGCATAAAGTTCAATGCAAAGAGTAATCATAAAGTTCCAAGTTCAAAGTAAAAAGTCTAATCATAAAGTTCAAAGTTCAAAGTTCAATGTTCAAAGTATATAGCATAGCTGAGGGCGTCACCGCTTTCTCCACCACCCGAAAGGGAGGAGTGAGCCAGGGCAACTACAGCGAATTCAATATCAATGACTATTGCGGCGACTGCGCCGAACACGTGGCAGAGAACCGCAGAAAGCTGGCGGATGAACTGGGCGTAAGCATCGACCATATCATCCTGCCGCATCAGGTACATGGAGTAGAGGTCCGACAGGTGGCAGGAGATTATTTCTCGATGCCTGAGAACATCCGCAAGATGATTCTCGAGGGCGTGGATGCCGTGATGACCGATGAGAAGGGCGTATGCATAGGCGTTTCCACCGCCGACTGCATCCCAATCCTGCTCTATGACGAGGATCACCATGCCGTGGCAGCCATCCATGCCGGATGGCGAGGCACATTGGCACGCATCGTCCACAAGACCATCCAGGAGATGGCTTTCGCCTATCATACAGAGCCTAAGAAGCTGAAGGCAGTGATAGGTCCCGGCATCTCGCTGGAGCATTTCGAGGTAGGCGATGAGGTATATGAGGCTTTCGAGCAGGCAGCCTTCCCGATGGAAGAGATTGCCGAGCAGCGCCCCAATGCCGCCTTCTCGGTAGATGTTGCCGAGCGTGAACGTCTGGCTGCAGAGGGAAACATCGTGCAGCCGCTGAAGTGGCACATCAACCTGCCGCTCTGCAACAAGCAGATCCTGCTGCACTGCGGTGTGGCTGAGGAGAATATCCAGGATTGCGGCATCTGTACCTTTGCCCACAGCGACGAGTTCTTCTCGGCAAGGAAGCTGGGCATCGAGAGTGGCAGAATCTATACCGGCATTCTGATGAAGTAAGTTTTCAAAATAACATCCATTTTTCTCTTTTCTATGAACGAAGAGGGAAAAATGGATGTTTTTGTGTTTTAAGATTTAATGGTTAAATTTAAAAAATGTATCAAAAAGAATAGAGAATGATTGTAAACAGAAGATTAAGAAGAATCGGGCTGGCTGCCGTCTCGGGAATGCTGATGCTATCCCTGAGCAGTTTCATGCCCGCCAAGAATGAGTTTACTGCCGCCGAGCAACAGCAGGTGAGCATCGCAACGCCAGGTCTCTTTGCCCAGAGTCAAGCCTTCAATGTTGACTTTGAGATATTCCGTGCCAAGGAATATTCATTCCCGCTTCCTGTGGGCAAGGCTAGCCTTGTCAATGGCAACAGCGTGATGCGCATCTCTACTGCCAAGGGCGATGCAGTGAAGGCGATGTTTGACGGTTATGTGCGCCTCTCGCGCAAGACCGAGTCGATGGGCAACGTCATCGTAATCCGCCACGACAATGGTCTGGAAACCGTGTATGCCAACAATGCCGAGAACCTGGTGAAGGTGGGGCAGTCGATAGATGCCGGACAGACCATCGCCATCGTGGGCACCAGGGACGGAGAGACCTATTGCGATTTCTCCATCATGGTGAATGGTGCGCGCATCAATCCGGAGACCATCATCGAGCTGAAGAGCCATAAGCTTCGCCGACAGACCGTGCAGTTCCGCAAGGAGGGCAACCGCATCGGCATCAAGGTGATTGGCGGCAAGGATTCCTCCGTATCCAAGAACGATAGACATGATAAGGAAGCAAGTGACAAGTCGGGCAGTCGGGCGAGCAATAACACAATGACTCTCGATCCCGACGAGGTGAGCGACCCGTTTACCATCACCAACACATTCCTGCTCGATCTGGAAAAGATAGAGGAGAAGGCGTGGGCATATCCATTGCCTGATGCCCGTGTTATCAGTCCCTACGGCGGTGCACGCCGCCACTCGGGAGTGGATTTGAAGACTAAGGCAAACGATGAAATCTTTGCTGCCTTCGATGGCGAGGTCGTAGCCTCGGGACCTTATTTCGGCTATGGCAACTGTATCCGCATCAAGCACGCCTATGGTCTGGAAACGCTCTATAGCCACCAGAGTAAGAACATGGTAAAGAAAGGCGATAAAGTGAAGGCAGGTCAGGTAATCGGTCTTACGGGCCGCACCGGCAGAGCCACAACCGAGCATCTTCATTTTGAGGTGTCCTTCGGCGGCAAGCGCCTCGATCCAGCCATCATCTTTGACCACAGCAACCATAAGCTCAAGGCTGCCACTCTGCATCTTACCAAGGGCAAGGGTGTGAAGAGCGTGAAGAACTAGAAATAGCAAAAATCCCCATCGGCTGGATTACTCCAGTGCGATGGGGATTTCCCTTTTTGTTTGACTAGCATGTGTGTTGTCTAATGGGTGCAAGTCCCTAACG
>UQWP01000092.1 GCA_900544825.1 uncultured Prevotella sp.
TATCGGAGATTACCAACTTTTTTAGGCACTATTTCTTATCCCGAACTGAGGTATAGCCTATACTTTGATGGAGTTCTGGGGGACGAAGACATACGAGAGTTTGATGATGAAATCTATAACAAGCTTAAAGAAGACAAAGAGTTTTTCCTAAAAAGATAAACAATATTCTTCCAAAAGTAAAAAATGAAAAATAACTAAAGATTTCCTTGCTGCAACCAAATAAAAAGCGTAACTTTGCCGAAATATCATAAAAATAAGCAATTATGAAGGAAGAAGAAATCAAAGAATTGTTCGAGCAATTCGAAGCTATTGCCAACGAATACGAAGGCGTAGAATGTTGGAGTGCAAGAGAACTTGCACAAGTGTTAGGTTATAGCCAATGACGTAATTTCGAAGGAATTATCGAAAAAGCAAAAGCATCTTGTACCAATGCAGGGCAAGAGGTATCATATCATTTTGCTGACGTCAGCAAAATGATAAATCTTGCAAAAGGTGCTCAGCGTGAAGTCAAAGACTACATTCTGACTCGTTATGCTTGCTATCTCATTGCCCCAAAAAGAACAGCAAAAAGAAATAATATCTATCATAATTCTATAACAAGAGAAGAAGCTAGAATTTCACTGCACATCAGCCGTCCAACACTCGCACAACAGCTGTTATGCAAGCGCACATCACCTGATGTGCAAGCGCACAACAGCTGTTGTGCGGTCGTAGAAACTAACTCTTCCGGCAATTACTCCTATATCTTCCAGCGACTTCCATTATATATCTCAAAGACTTCTGTTATACCTTTCAGGTACTTCTCCTATATCTTTCGACAACTTCTCCTATATCATTCGATAACTTCCCTTATATCTTTTGAAGACTATCCCTATATACCTCAACGTCTTCTCCTATATCTTCCTGCATCCGCAAGCGTTTCAACGTTTCACTTGTTTTTTCCAACATCAATTTTCCCTCATCTATGATTTTTAGTTAATTTTCCACGATTTCTTCGTATCTTTCATTTATAATGTGTAACTTTGCACCCAAATATTTAAACGTTTAAAGATAAAATGGCATTAAAATGTGGTATTGTAGGTCTCCCAAACGTGGGTAAATCTACACTGTTCAACTGTCTGTCTAGTGCAAAGGCACAGGCAGCTAACTTCCCTTTCTGTACTATCGAACCAAACTTGGGCGTCATCACCGTACCAGATGAGCGACTCAACAAGTTGGCAGAGATTGTTCACCCAGGACGCATCGTCCCAGCTACTTGCGAAATCGTAGATATCGCAGGTCTCGTAAAGGGTGCCAGCAAGGGCGAAGGTCTGGGTAATAAATTCTTGGGAAATATCCGTGAGTGCGATGCAATCATCCACGTAATCCGCTGCTTCGACGATGACAACATCGTGCGCGAAGGTGGCGCCAAGGTTGACCCATTGGAGGATAAGAGCGTCATTGATACAGAGTTGCAGCTCAAGGACCTGGAAACCATCGAATCTCAGCTCGCCAAGCAGCAGAAGACTGCTGCTGCCGGTAACAAGGATGCCAAGCTGATGGTTACCGTTCTGGAGGCTTACAAGGCAGAACTGGAGCAGGGAAAGAACGCCCGCGGCGTAACCTTCGAGAGCAAGGAAGAGCAGAAAGTGGCTCACGATCTCTTCCTCCTCACTACCAAGCCAGTGCTCTACGTAGCCAATGTAGATGAAGCTTCTGCCAAGAGCGGAAACGAGTATAGCAAGAAGGTAGAGGAAATCGCCAAGGAAGAAGGTGCTGAGTGCATGGTCATCGCTGCCAAGACAGAGGAAGACATCGCTTCTCTCGAAACCTACGAGGACAAGCAGATGTTCCTCGAAGAACTCGGATTGGAAGAGAGCGGCGTTAACCGACTCATCAAGAAGGCATACGCCCTGCTGAACCTCGAGACATTCATCACCGCAGGTGAGATGGAGGTCAAGGCATGGACCTATCACAAGGGTTGGAAGGCTCCTCAGTGTGCCGGAGTGATCCACACCGACTTCGAGAAGGGATTCATCCGTGCAGAGGTAATCAAGTATGATGACTACATCAAGTATGGCTCTGAAGCTGCTGTGCGCGAGGCTGGTAAGCTCGGTATCGAGGGCAAGGAGTATATCGTACAGGATGGCGACATCATGCACTTCCGTTTCAACGTATAACGATTATGATGGCAAATCTGCTTAACTATATCGTATGGGATCCAGATCCAGTTCTGGCTCACCTGGGTCCTATCTCCATCAGATACTACGCCACCTGCTGGATGGTAGGCTTGCTGCTGGGTTATCTGATGATGCACCGCCTCTACAAGGAGCAGAAGCTGGGCGAGGACAAGTTTGAACCGCTCTTCATCTACCTCTTCGTCGGCATCCTGGCGGGTGCCCGACTGGGACACTGCATCTTCTACCAGCCGGAATACTTCCTCACCCAGTGGGATCACATGGTAGAAATGTTCATTCCGATGCATCACATGGCAGACGGCAGCTGGAAATTCACGGGATATGAAGGTCTGGCTAGCCATGGAGGCGTACTGGGATTGTTCATCGCCATCTGGCTCTACTGCCGCAAGACAAAGGTAGGCGGCTGGACATTGCTCGACAACATGGGTATCGTATCAGGCATCACCGCCTGCTTCATCCGCCTGGGCAACCTGATGAACTCCGAGATCATCGGCAAGGTAACCGATGTGCCTTGGGCATTCATCTTCGTCAAGGAAGATCAGTACCCGCGCCATCCCGGCCAGCTCTACGAGGCGATAGCCTATCTCGTCATCTTCCTCCTCATCCTCTTCATCTATAAGAAGAAGGGACCTAAGAGTGTGGGAAGCGGACTGTATTTCGGTCTTTGCCTTACCCTCATCTTCACCTTCCGTTTCTTCGTGGAATACACCAAGGAGATTCAGGTGGCTTTCGAGGCAGGCTTGCCTATGGATATGGGCCAGATATTGAGTCTTCCGCTCATCATAGCGGGTGTATGGAGCATCGCCTCCAGCTCTAAGCGGGCAGCGCAAAAGGAAAACAAAGCATAAATACGATGATAGAAGTTTCGTTCCATCCAGGTGTGTGGAGCGGAACTTTTATTGTTTAAAGCCAGCGATACAGTAGCCTTATCGCATACATGGTATCCTGCTTATATATATATAATAAGGTATAAACAACAACAAGAATATGAACAGAAGCATCATTCTCCACCTTCTCGCCGCACTTCTTCTGGCAAGCTGCGGATATCAGGGCAAATCATCCTCTCCTTCCTCTCAGGACGGGGGCAAGGACAATCTGCCCGCCCATGTAAGGCTCATCAGCACCACTCCCGTCAAGGATCAGGGCGAGAGCAAACTCAGCTGGGCATACGCCATGCTCGCTACCATAGAGAGCGAACATATCATGAAGGGTGACTCCGTGAACCTCTCCGTGGCTTACATCGCCCGAATGATGCTGCAGGAGAAAGCCATCGAGTATTATCTCTCGCAAGGCAGCAAGCCCATCAGCATGCGAGGCATGGCTTCCATGCTCACACATTATATAGATAAGTATGGTGCACAACCCTACGACAGCTACGAAGATCCGAAGGATATCAACTACAAGACGCTTTGCCGCAAGGTGGAGCAGCTCTGCGATGCAGCCATCTCGCAGAAGTCGGGATTCGGAAAGCTGAAGAACGACCTCGACAATCTCTTCAATCAGGAGATGGGTTATATGCCAGCCAAGCAGGTTCATATGCTCGGTGCCGAATACACCCCGCTGGAGTTCGCCCACAGCGTATGCTACCCGGAAGAGTATGTATCGCTCACCAGCTTCACCCATCACCCTTACCGCGAATACTTCGCCCTGGAGATTCCCGACAACCTTCAGCACGACTCCTACCTCAATCTGCCGCTGGATGAGATGATGCTCCATATCCAGAAGGCGATAGAGAACGACCACCCGGTATGCTGGGAGGGCGATATTTCTGAAGAAGGCTTTATCCACGCCAAGGACAACTATGTGGATATCTCTAAAAACGAACGCCCCGTAATCCCTACTTCCCGCCAGGAGGAGTTTGAGCAGCTGCGCACCACCGACGACCACGTGATGGAAATCATCGGCACATTCCTGAAGGGCGAGCAGCGATACTACGTATGCCGCAACTCAGCAGGAAAGAAATGGGGTAACCAGGGACTCATCTATCTCTCTGAAGACTATCTCCGCCTCAAGACCATTGCCGTATTCATGAGCGAAGAAGCCTTTCTCTTCGATAGGAAGTAAAATGGTTGATGTAGGTCAAATATCTGCTTCATAACACTTGTGTGCGAACACACAAAGTTGACATACATCAAAAATTCGGGCTTTTTTCGCATTTTCTCCATAAAAGATTTGGTGGAATGGCAAAATCGTCGTACCTTTGCATCGTCAATAAGACAAAAGGTTATTAGGTTTTTAGGTTAAGATTGTTAGTTGTTTATAGGTTTTTAGTTATAAGGTAATAAAAAGATTGTTTATTCAAGGACGACAGAAAAATTTTGTTTAGGTTATTAGGTTTTTAGGTTTAAGATTGTTAGTTGTTTAGTTTAGGTTATTAGTTTTAAGGTAAGAAAAAAGATTGTTTATTCAGTGAGAACAGGATAATGTCGATAGGTTAAGCGTAACTTAAGGTAAAAAAAGACATGTATCGGATAACAAGATGATGCCTGTGAGCAGTAAAATGACTGCTTCGGGCGCCGCAATGGAGAGTAGCTTGTGAAAGCGATAATCTCCTTTGAGTTATGAAAAATTTGGGAATATAGTATTAAAGGTGCGCAATTTCGAGAGAATCGAAGGTGCGCACTACTTTTTTATATACAATCCGCCCCTTGCCTATGGGCATTCTAGAGGTATTTTAGGCATAATCCCCTCATTTTTATGATAATATACACTAAATAATTTTGTATTACCGCCGAAAAGTTGTACTTTTGCAAAAGATAATAAATAACAAGGTAATATGGCAAAACATCCTCTTTGGAACGACGATTATTGGCTCCTGCTACTCCAGCTCTACCAGAAGAAGCCAATGGGAGTAAAGCCCTTATATTCAAAGGGTATAGTCGATTTGAGCTTGGAGCTGCACATCCAGCCTGAATATCTGCACGCTCAGATGTTCAAGCTGCAGCGCATCACGCCTCGCATCAAGCGGCTATGGGATAAATATGCCGATAATCCACGTCTCCTATCCCACGACATCAAGATTCTCCGATCCATGAACGGATGCGGAAATGCCAAGGATTTCTTTGCAGGAGTAGAAGTAAAGGAGTCGTTCGAGAAAGATTGGGAACCGCTCGCCGAAGAGCCTTCGCTCAAACCCGTGAAGCTCATCATCATCCTCGACCTCTACTTCCAGCTTACTCCCATCACCATGGTGGCTGAAACGCCGGAAATCATCAACCTGGGAAAACTCATCAAGGTATCACCCAAGCTGATTGCAGAAGTAATGGGCGTTTACCAATACTGCGATCCTTATCTCAATCGCCAGCAAGCACCTGACAGCAAGCTGATTAGCGCATGCAAGGATATATGGCACAGATATGGGAACGGAAACCCCGACAAGCTGAACCAGCTTGCCATCAACCTGCAGGAATACTACAAGTAGAACAGAAAAAAGAATACTGCAAGCAGAAAAAGCACTGCAGGCAGAACAGAAAAAAGATATATAAACAGCAAAAACTCAACTCAAGAATAAAGATATGGCTCAAAAACTCATTCAGACACAGGCACAGAAGCTGCAACAGCTACAGAAACTCTCCGCCCAGCAGATGCTGCAGGTGAAGCTCCTGGAGATGCCCCTCACCGAACTAGAGGAGAGCATCAATGCCGAACTGGACGATAATCCTGCACTGGAGAGTGAGAACCCAGACGATATGCTCAGCGAAAGCTACGATGGAGATTCTCCGCTGGAACATGATGCAGACAACGGGAATATCGACAGTGAAAACGATTCTGACGATGCCTACGAGGCACAGTCGGAGAAGGAAGAGAGAAAAGACGAGCTCGACCAGGCTCTGGAAAGCATCGGACAGGATGACCAGATGCCCGATTACAGCTCCGACAGATACAGCAACCAGGACACTGCCGAATACGAAGAGATGGTGTATGGCGACACCACATCCTTCTACGACAAGCTGAAGGAGCAGATGGATATGCAGAACCTCAGCGACAAGGAAAAGGAAGTGATGGAATACCTCATCGGATCGCTCGACGACGACGGCCTGCTTCGCAAGGATCTCGACAGCATCAGCGATGAGCTGATCATCTATCACAACATCGACGTAACAGAGAAGGAAATAGAGCACGTGCTCCATATCCTGCAGAGCTTCGACCCTGCAGGCGTAGGCGGCAGAAGCCTTCAGGAATGCCTCCTGCTCCAGGTAAAGCGAATGCCGAAAGGCGTACTCCGCAAGACCATGGAAGAGGTATTCACCGACTACTTCGATGAGTTTACCAAGAAGCACTGGGACAAGATCCAGGCAGGATTGGAACTCAATGATACCCAGCTGGATACCCTGCAGCGGGAAATCAGAAAACTGAACCCGAAACCGGGTGCTTCGATGGGAGAAACCGAGGGCAGAAACATCCAGCAGATCACTCCCGACTTCATCGTAGATACCAACGACGACGGTTCCATCACCTTCAGCCTGAACCGCGGTCACATTCCGGAGCTCACCATATCCCCATCCTTCACCGATATGATAGAGCAATACCGCAATCACAAGGACAAGATGAGCCGTTCTGAGAAGGAAGCCCTGCTCTACGCCAAGGGAAAGGTGGATAAGGCACAGGGATTCATCGAGGCAATCAGGCAGCGACAGCATACCCTCATCATAACCATGAAGGCGATTATCGACATCCAGCGACAGTTCTTCCTGGATGGAGACGAATCCGACCTGAAGCCGATGATTCTCAAGGATGTAGCCGAAAGAACGGGATTGGACATCAGTACCATTTCGCGAGTGAGCAACGTGAAGTATGCACAGACCAAATGGGGCATCTTCCCACTCAGGTTCTTCTTCACCGACGGCTATACCACCGAGGATGGCGAGGAACTGTCAACCCGCAAGATCAAGATTGCCCTTCAGGAAATCATAGCGCACGAAGATAAGAAGAAACCATTGAGCGATGAAGCACTTGCCAAGGCGCTGAAGGAAAAAGGATTCCCTATCGCCCGACGCACCGTAGCGAAATATCGCGAACAATTCAATATTCCAATAGCACGATTAAGAAAATGAAAGAGAAGAATATCATATTCACCGCACGAATCATGAGCATGATCTTCACCCCCTTCTATCTGCCGATAGTAGGATTGATAGCACTGTTCATCTTCAGCTACATGTCATTGTTGCCGATGATGTACAAGCTGGTGATGCTTGCTATGGTGTATCTGCTCACCGTGGTGGCACCCTCGCTGCTCATCCATCTCTACCGGCTCTGCCAGGGATGGACATCCCACGAACTGGGCAGGAAGGAGCGCCGTCTCGTGCCCTATATCATCTCCATCGTGTGCTACTTCGCCTGCTTCTTCTGGATGGAGTACCGCAACACTCCCCGCGTCATCAGCATCATCGTGGTAGTGGCGCTCACCATTCAGATGGTATGTGCACTCATCAATGTATGGTGGAAGATCAGCACCCATACAGCCGCCATCGGAGGCGTGGCAGGCGGATTGGTATCCTACTCCATCGCCTTCTCCTTCAACCCGCTGTGGTGGCTCTGTTTCGTGCTGATACTGGCAGGAGCCGTAGGAACGGCGCGCATGATACTGCGCCAGCACTCGCTCTCGCAGGTAGTTACGGGCTTCCTCGTAGGAGCCGCCTGCGCCATCCTGGTCATCTGAAGCCTGCGTCATCCCGGACATCATCCGAATCCGGTGCCGTACAAGGAACATAGAAAAAGAATTAATAACATATAATATAGAAAGAAATGAAACCATTAGTAAGCATTATCATGGGCAGTACCAGCGATCTGCCTGTTATGGAAAAAGCATGTAAGTGGTTGAACGACAACCAGATTCCTTTCGAGGTGAATGCTCTCTCTGCTCATCGCACACCGGATGCAGTAGAATCATTCGCCAAGGGAGCCAAGGAGCGTGGCGTGAAGGTTATCATCGCCGCTGCCGGTATGGCTGCCGCCCTTCCTGGTGTTATCGCAGCATCTACCCCACTGCCAGTTATCGGTGTGCCTATCAAGGGTATGCTCGATGGTCTTGATGCCATGCTCAGCATCATCCAGATGCCTCCTGGCATTCCTGTGGCTACTGTTGGTGTGAATGCAGCTCAGAATGCAGCCATCCTCGCTGCCGAGATGATTGCCCTTGCCGATGAGGAAGTGGCTCAGAAGGTAGAGGCATGGAAAGCGGGGCTTGGTGCCAAAATCGAGAAGGCAAACCAGGATCTGGCTGAGGTGAAATACGATTTCAAGTGCAATTAATCTAATCCGATATGCCTCTTTCCGGGGGCATATCCCATCTTAAACATTATGGTAGATTTATTCAATTATACCCGCCGTGCCTCTTCTGTGGCACATATCGGAGCCCTCGACCTGGGTGGCGATAATCCTATCCGCATCCAGTCGATGACCACCACCAATACCAATGATACCGAGGCTTGCGTCCGTCAGGCAGAGGAAATCATCAAGGCTGGCGGCGAGCTGGTGCGCTTCACCACTCAGGGTTCCCGCGAGGCAGAGAACATGAAGAACATCAATGCCGGCATCCGTGCCGACGGCTATCAGACACCGCTCGTTGCCGATGTTCACTTCAATCCTAACGTTGCCGATGTGGCTGCCCTCTACTGCGAGAAGGTGCGCGTAAACCCGGGCAACTACGTGGATCCTGCCCGCAAGTTCATCAAGCAGGAATATACCGATGAGGAGTATGCCCACGAACTCCAGAAGATAGAAGACCACTTCGTACCGTTCCTCAACATCTGCAAGGAGCACCATACAGCCATCCGCATCGGCGTGAACCACGGTTCACTCTCCGATCGCATCCGCAACCGCTACGGCGATACCCCTGAGGGCATCGTAGAGAGCTGCCTCGAGTTCCTGCGCATCTGCAAGAAGGAGAATTTCCACGATGTAGTCATCAGCATCAAGTCATCCAATACCGTAGTAATGGTTCGCTCCATGCGCCTTCTCGTCAGCGAGATGGAGAAAGAGGGCATGAACTATCCGCTCCACCTCGGCGTAACCGAAGCAGGCGAAGGCGAGGATGGCAGAATCAAGAGTGCCGTAGGCATCGGTGCCCTGCTGGCAGATGGTATCGGCGATACAGTCCGTGTAAGCCTCAGCGAGGAGCCGGCTGCAGAGATTCCTGTAGCTCGCCACCTGGTGGATTACATCGGCAGAAAGAAGGGTCAGCTGCTCATCCCTGCTGCAGCTTATCCTGGCTTCGACTGGCTGCACCCTACCCGCCGCGAAACCGTGGCTGTAGGCAATATCGGCGGCAGCAACGTACCAGTAGTCATCAGCAACCGAATCAACGGCGAGAGCACCGTTTGTGAGAACAAGGATGCTACTCCTGATTATATCTACATCGGCGGCAAGATGCCTAAGCAGTTTGTGCCTGGTCAGAGCTACATCGTAGATTACAACGTTTACGAGACGCTGAACAGCAAGCCTGAAACCACCGGAGCCAAGCTCTACCCTATCTTCCCAACCATGGCTATGCCGCTCATCGCCAGCATCAAGTCAGACATCAAGTTCCTCACCCTGCAGTTTGGAACCCCTGCCGAGGAATATATCGCCTGTCTGAAGGCTCATCCAGAGGTAGTGGTTATCTGCGTCAGCAATCATCAGAACCGCCTGGGCGACCAGCGTGCATTGGTTCATGAGATGATGAATGCCGGCTTGAAGAACCCTGTGATCTTTGCCGAGATGTATCAGCACGGCAAGGAGGAGAAGAGCGACTTCCAGCTGGAGGCAGCAGCCGATATGGGAGCACTGATGATAGATGGTCTTACCGATGGTATCTGGCTGATGAACGATGGCGACATCCCTGCCCAGACAGTAGATGAAACCGCCTTCGGCATTCTCCAGGCAGCCCGTCTGCGCACCAGCAAGACCGAGTACATCAGTTGTCCAGGATGCGGCAGAACCCTCTACGATCTCCGTGAAACCATCGCCAAGATCAAGGAGGCAACCAAGCATCTCAAAGGCTTGAAGATTGGCATCATGGGTTGCATCGTGAATGGTCCTGGCGAAATGGCGGATGCCGATTACGGCTACGTAGGCGCCGGTCCTAACCGAGTAAGCCTCTACCGCAAGCAGGTTTGCGTAGAAAAGAACATTCCGCAGGAGGTGGCAGTAGAGCATCTGCTCGCCCTCATCGACTCGGATAAGCAATAATTCGCTCTTCTGAATAAGAGCAATACCCCAGATAAAAGAGGAAATGCCGTTCCTGCATTTCCTCTTTTTTTAAATGATAGTATTACAGAATTTGGAAAAGTTTGTGATAGAATAACTATTTTATCGACAAAGGAGAGCTATCTACGAGATTCATAATGATGATGAAGCATAGCTAGATATACCCCAAAAAGTGACTCAGTGACTCAGTCACTTTTTGATGCTGATGGATATTCTACTTAACTATCTTACTGGAAGAACTTTAAGACAAAAAACTATATTTCCGGGAACACAACTCAACGCTTCTTTCTTCTAAAAACAACGAGTTAGTTTTGTTAACATAAAGCTCTAAAGCAGCCAAAGGAGAATAAGAGAGGTTGGAACGTAA
>UQWP01000093.1 GCA_900544825.1 uncultured Prevotella sp.
GGGCTCGTTAGGGACTTGCACCCATTAGACAACACACATGCTAGTCAAACAAAAATGGCGACTCCGAGAAGGAATCGCCACCTTTTATTTAATTTTATAAATTTCGTACCTTTGTTTTTCCCAAAACTTAACTTCCGCAGAGCGGAACAGTACTGTTTTTTGTCGTCACTGAATAAACAATCTTATTCTTACCTTAACTAACACCTGTCGTCCTTGAATAAACAATCTTTTCTAACTACCTTAACTAAAACCAATAAACCAATGAACAACAATCTTAACTTTACCTAACAACTAAACCTAATAAAATCTATTACCTAACTAAAAACCTAAAACTTATTTTTTCTGATGCAAAGGTACAACTATTTTCTGAAACTGCAATGTTTTTACCCGAAAAAATGCAGAAAACTAACATTTTTTAAATATAGATGGCATTTTGTGTGCGAACACAAACGCTTATTAACACATCAAAAAGGTATGTTAACACAAAGCGTTCCTAAGAATGCCATCAGATGGCAATCCTAGGAACGCTCCTATTCTATCACCTATATATAATAAGGTATGAATCCTACCTGTGAAAGGAATGAATCTCCCTACATTCATGAATCTCCCTATATATAATAAGGTGTAAATCCCAGAAAAATCCTACTCTGTAATCCATTCTCCCTTGAGTGCCTGGGCAGCAGCTCTTGAACCCGGTATTACCTGACCCGGACGATAGTAGCTGTCGAGCACTATCTCGAAGCGAAGCATGGAATAGGCAGGGATTACGCTACTCGAACTCTGGGTAGAACCATAAGCCAGCTGATATGGGATATACACCAGCCAATGATCGCCGATGTGCATCTTGAGCACGGCTGTGGTAAAACCATCTATCCAGCCACTTGCCAAATTGGTAGTTACCTGAGCAGTGGCCTTGTCGTAGGTACCCTCAAAGGTCTTATCGAATACATAACCTGCAGGATAAGTATCAGTGCCCAGCAATCTGCCCAAATAGCTCACCTTCACAGAGTCGGTGTACATAGGGCATCCGCTGCCCTTGCCTTCCTTCAACACGCGAACTACGATGTGATCAGCAGCCTTGTAGGAAAGCGGAACATCCATACCAGTCACATCCTTGTTAGGCGTCTGGTTCTGGAGCGACCAGTTGAGAAACACCTTCCATTCGCTGCTGCCGGCAGCCATCTGCGCCTTGGCATACGTCAGCGTATCGGCAAAAGCCTGCTCGTTGCGTTGCTGCCAGTTGGCATACTCATCTACGGTGTTATCATCCTCGCTGCATGATGACAGGGCGAACACTGCCATCACGAGCAAGAAGAGATATTTAGAAATTCTTAATTTCATTACCAAGTTTCTTTAATACGCTAGTAATACTTACGCGCTCTTCGATGATGCTGCGGAGGTCAGAGATTGCTACACGCTCCTGCTCCATGGTATCACGATAACGCAGAGTAACCTTGTGGTCGTTTGGTGTCTCGTGGTCAACGGTGATACAGAATGGTGTACCGATGGCATCCTGGCGGCGATAACGCTTACCGATGGAATCCTTAGGATCGCCATAGTGGGTATTGAAGTGGAACTTCAACTCATCTACGATTTCATGAGCCAATTCTGGCAAACCATACTTCTTATCCAATGGGAACACAGCACACTTAACAGGTGCCAAAGCCTCTGGCAAACGCAAAACAACACGTGTCTCGCCATTCTCCAGCTTCTCCTCGCAGTAAGAGTGGCACATTACGCTGAGGAACATACGGTCTACACCGATAGATGTCTCTACATCGTAAGGTACATAGCTCTCGTTCTTCTCTGGATCGAAGTACTTGATAGAACGGCCGCTGTACTTCTCGTGCTGAGAAAGGTCAAAATTGGTACGGCTGTGGATACCCTCTACCTCCTTGAAACCGAATGGCATCTTGAACTCGATGTCGGTAGCAGCATTGGCATAGTGAGCCAGTTTCTCGTGATCGTGATAACGGTAGTTCTCATTACCCATACCGAGAGCCTCGTGCCAAGCCAGACGAACCTTCTTCCAATATTCAAACCACTTCATCTCAGTACCAGGCTGGCAGAAGAACTGCATCTCCATCTGCTCGAACTCACGCATACGGAATACGAACTGACGGGCTACAACCTCGTTACGGAAAGCCTTACCAATCTGACAGATACCGAATGGCAACTTCATACGGCCGGTCTTCTGAACGCTCAGATAATCTACGAAGATACCCTGAGCTGTCTCAGGACGGAGATATACCTTGCTTGTAGCATCGCTGGCAGCACCCATCTGGGTAGAGAACATCAGGTTGAACTGACGGACATCAGTCCAGTTCTTGGTACCGCTGATAGGGCAGACGATACCCTCATCCTCGATAATCTGCTTCAGCATCTCCAGGTTAGGCCCCTGCATAGCCTCAGTATAGCGGGCATGGAGATCATCAAACTTCTTCTGGTTCTCCAGAACGCGAGGATTAGTTGCACGGAACTGAGCCTCATCAAAGCTATCGCCGAAACGCTTCTTAGCCTTGGCAATCTCCTTGGCAATCTTCTCCTCATACTTAGCCATGTGATCCTCGATAAGCACATCGGCACGATAACGCTTCTTTGAATCGCGGTTATCAATCAATGGGTCATTGAAAGCATCTACGTGTCCAGATGCCTTCCATACTGTAGGGTGCATGAAAATAGCTGCATCGAGACCAACAATGTTCTCGTGCAACAATACCATACTCTGCCACCAGTACTGTTTGATATTGTTTTTGAGCTCAACACCATTCTGACCATAGTCATAAACGGCAGCCAAGCCATCATAAATTTCACTACTTGGGAACACGAAGCCATATTCCTTGCAATGGCTTACAATTTTCTTAAAAACATCTTCCTGTGCCATGATTAAATCTTATTTTTTTCAAATTTTCGGCAAAGATACTCTTTTTTCTCGAAAAATTGTTGTATTTTTGCCATAAATTAATAAAATAAGTATTAAAAGCTATATATGAGCGACGAAATTAAAGATAAAAACGAGATAAATGAGGAAAATTCACCTCAGGAACACTCCGACTACAAGCCGGTGAACCGTTTTGATGCTTCTGCCGTACATCACCTCAGCGGAATGTATCAGAACTGGTTCCTCGACTATGCATCGTATGTGATCCTGGAGCGAGCCGTGCCTCATATCGAAGACGGATTGAAACCCGTACAGCGACGCATCCTCCACTCCATGAAGCGCATGGATGACGGAAGATACAACAAGGTGGCTAACATCGTGGGACATACGATGCAATTCCACCCTCACGGAGATGCATCCATCGGAGATGCACTCGTGCAGATGGGACAGAAAGACCTGCTCATCGACACACAGGGTAACTGGGGTAACATACTCACCGGCGACCGTGCTGCCGCTCCCCGATACATCGAGGCACGACTCTCGAAATTTGCCCTGGATGTGGTATTCAACCCTAAAACCACCGACTGGCAACTCTCCTACGACGGCAGAAACAAGGAACCTATCACCCTGCCAGCCAAATTCCCGCTGCTTCTGGCACAAGGTGCCGAGGGTATCGCCGTGGGTTTGAGCAGCAAGGTACTACCGCATAACTTCAACGACCTCTGCGATGCTGCCATCCACTACCTCAAGGGAGAACCTTTCCAGCTCTATCCGGATTTCCCTACAGGAGGCGCCATCGACGTAAGCAAATACAACGACGGACAGCGAGGAGGCGTACTGAAGGTAAGAGCCAAGATAGACAAGCTCGACAACAAGACACTCGTAATCAGCGAGATACCATTCAGCAAAACCACCGGAAGCCTCATCGACTCCATCACCAAGGCTGTGGAAAAGGGAAAGATCAAGGCAAGAAAGGTGGATGATGTTACATCGGCAAACGTTGAAATCCTCGTGCATCTGGCACCAGGCACCTCTTCGGACAAGACGATGGACGCCCTCTATGCCTTCAGCGACTGCGAAATCAACATCTCGCCCAACTGCTGCGTCATCGAGGACAACAAGCCGAAGTTCCTCACCGTGAGCGATGTGCTCAGACATAGCGTTGACCGCACCATGGGATTGCTCCGACGCGAACTGATGATCCGCAAGGGCGAGCTGGAAGAGCAACTCTTCTTCTCTTCACTCGAACGCATCTTCATAGAGGAGCGCATCTACAAGGAGCGCAAGTTCGAGCAGAGCAAGAGTCAGGACGAGGTAGTGGCATTCATCTACTCCAAGCTGGAGCCGTTCAAGGATCAGATCTTCACCGCCAATATCGACGGCAAGGGAAACGTGGAATACTCATTCCATCGCGACATCACACGCGACGACATCCTCAAGCTCCTGGAAATCAAGATGCAGCGTATTCTGAAATATAATAAGGATAAGGCGGATGACCTCCTGCTGAAGATCAAGGCAGAACTGGCTGAAATAGAAAACGACCTCGCCCACATGACCGATGTCACCATCAACTGGTTTGAGTATCTCAAGGGCAAGTACGGAAAGATGCATCCTAGAAAAACCGAAATCAGAAACTTCGATACCATCGAGGTGACCAAGGTGGTGGAAGCCAACCAGAAGCTCTACATCAACCGACAGGAAGGTTTCGTAGGTACAGGTTTGAAGAAGGATGAATTCGTATGCAACTGCTCTGACCTCGACGACATCATCATCTTCTACAAGGATGGAAAATTCAAGGTAACCAAGGTTGCCGACAAGATATTCGTGGGTAAGAACATCCTCCACGTACAGGTGTTCAAGAAGAACGACAAGCGAACCATCTACAACTGCGTATATCGCGATGGCAAGCAGGGCGACTACTTCATCAAGCGATTCAACGTAACCGCCATGACGCGCGACAAGCTCTACGATATCACCCAGGGCACACCGGGAAGCCGCATCATCTACTTCACCGCCAACCCTAACGGAGAGGCAGAAATCATCAAGGTGACGATGGAACCTGATCTGAGCAAGAAGCGACAGAGCATCTTCCTGGAGAAAGATTTCTCTGAAATCCTCATCAAGGGACGTGCTGCCAAGGGCAACCTGCTCACCAAGCGAACCATCCGCCGCATCGGATTGAAAAGCCACGGACACAGCACCCTGGGAGGAAGAAAGGTCTGGTTCGACCCGGATGTAAACCGCATCAACTATGATGAGAACGGCAGATTCCTGGGAGAATTCAACGATGATGACTCGATCCTAGTAGTACTCGACAATGGCGAATTCTACATCACCAACTTCGATGTGAACAACCATTACGAGGACAACATCCTGAGATTGGAAAAATGGGACGAGCACAAGATATGGACGGCGATTCTCTATGATGCCGACAATGAGGGATATCCATACATCAAACGATTTACGATGGATGCCACCAAGCGCCATCAGAATTGCCTGGGAGAGAATCCGAACAGCAAGCTCATCCTGCTCACCGATACCCCATTCCCTCGCCTCAAGGTTACCTATGGTGGGGTGGATGCCATCCGACCTGCCGAAGAAATCGATGCCGAGCAATTCATCGCCCAGAAGAGTTTCAAAGCAAAGGGTAAGCGCCTGACAACATGGAAGCTGGAAAGCATCGAGGAATTAGAACCGACAAGATTCCCGGAACCTCCTGCAGAAGACGATTCAGATGCAGAAGATGCAATCGGCGATTCTGAAGGCGCAGGTAAGAATGCTGAAGCTGCAGAGAATCTCGATCCTGATGCAGGAAAAAGCGAGCAGCAGGTAATAGATGAACTGACCGGTCAAACCAATCTCTTCTCAGAAAAAGATTTCGAAGAAGATCAGAAAGACAAAGATTGGTTATCGAAGCAATAAAAGATTAGGGATAAAGCTCCAAAGAAGCTCACCTCGAAAAAGGGATAAAGCTCCAAAAGAATTGGAACAAAAAAATAAAAATAGGGAGTTTAAGGCATCAATAACCTTAAGCTCCCTTTATTTTATTCTTATACTAAATACTCTCAGCATTCGCCATTTTGCGTTTCGCGTTTCAGCGTTTCAGCGAATAGCCTTCCATGTCTCTCTCCTCGCCCCCGTTCCAGGCGATTCCATCGCTTGTCCAGCAAGGCTTTATTTCTTATACCCCTTCAGTTTCTCCAGGCAATAAGCCTTGAAATCATTCCAGTGGTAATAAGGCTCCACATCGCTCTTGATAGGAAGCGTAGCCTCATCCTCGCAGAGCAACACCTTCACCAGCACATCATTTGCCTTGTTGCGATAGAATACAAACTGAAGGTTGGTAGCCATCGGAGTAATCTTATAATCAAACCATTGAGAAGCAATTCTCTCAGGATCTCTGATCTCCTCGCCATATCCATTCAGATCCAGGAGGCAAGTGAGCGGAGTAACCATCGTATCATGGCCATATCTCAAGGTAGCACCCGGATGCGGAAGAGCTATGCAGCTATCAGCCTTCTCGATGATATCCATCAGAAGATTACGCTGGGAATATGGCTGAACATTGCCCGTATAAGGAGAATTGCCATACGCCATCTGCCACCAGATATTGGTACTTACCCAATTCTGATACAGCTCCTCCTCGGTAAAGAGATCATAAAGCGAAACCTTACCTCTCAACTCCGTGCCCTGGATAGAGCTAGCCATCTCATAGAGCTTTCTGTTCAAGTCGCTCTGATTGATATTCTGCTTCACCCAAGCCGGGTCGTTGAAAAGTTCCTGCATCACTCGGCTATAGCAGGCATGCTTCTGGGCAAACTCCTGCTGTGCCACCTTCATACCCACGCAGTTCTTCAAGCTATCCAGGTATCTATCTCCCTGATTCATATAGTACATATCATGCTCGCTGGCATCGTGGAAGATATGAAGCTTAGGATTCATGCGGAGCATCTGCTGCAAACCATTTTCCATTGAGAGGATGCAGCGGATCACCACCGTGCTTCGTGCCTCGATATTCGTATTACCGGCAAAGATTTCTGGAAATCTTTCCATCATTCGCCTGGTAATACCCTGATGCTGGAGAGCTCCCAGCGGAGTCAACTCGCCATCACGTCCCTTCGCCTCTTCACGAATCAGCTTCACCTTAGCCAGCGTTTCCTCACCCTTGGCTGTCAACTTACCTTCCTGCTTCGCCTTCAGCAAGGAGAAATAAGGTACATCATACGCTTGCTTGCCAATCATATAGCGGGAGCCATGACGGCCATAGTGGCTCAGATAGAAAGGCTTATAGCCCTTAGGCGCCGGAGTCAACTGTTTCTGAGGTCCCCGATAAGCCACATAGTTACTGCCCGAGAGCGTAATGTCTCGCCTGAAATCCTCCAGAGGACTCTGAGCAGACAATGGCATCGCAAAAGCTAGAATCAGCATGGTTGCCATCAATAACAAATTCATTTTTTTCATCATGTTTTTTTCAGTTTACCTGCAAAGTTTTATAATTTGCCTGCAAAAGTACCATTATTTCTCGTAAAAAACAAACAAACCCGCTTTTTTCTGCTCATTTCTTTTTTTTATTCAAATATTTATTGTATCTTTGCACTCACAAATGCGCTTGTGGCGAAATTGGTAGACGCGCTAGACTTAGGATCTAGTGGTTCAGGCCGTGTAGGTTCGAGTCCTATCAGGCGCACCGATAAAAATCCTAACTACTTGATAATAAGCGGTTAGGATTTTTTCTTTTCTATTTTTGGCAACATTTTGGCAACATATTTCAATGCTAATCTATAGTGACCGCCAAAAGCAAGGTATCATTTCACATACTTTCACACTATTTCTTGCGATTACATACACCACTTTAGTTTATCCCCATACATAGAGTTTTTCACCCAAAACAGAAAAAATCACAAAGAAAATACATTTTCCTCCTGAATATATACCCTATTTTCAAAGAAAAATGCTATCTTTGTAGCTGTTTAATATAAATGTGTCCTAAGACAATGCCTTACTTTTTAAGTAGGCTCATTTAGGAAAATAAAGAAGGAAACAATGGAAAAATATATAGAGATATTCAACAAGCTTTGGGAACACTCAGAGAATGAGGTTGTCGAGTTTAAGAAAGCAGAGACCAACTTTGATATCGATGAGTTGGGCAAATACTTCTCCGCTCTTAGCAATGAAGCAAACTTACGTGACCATGAGTTTGCTTGGATAGTCTTCGGTGTTTGGGACAAGAAACATCAAATTATCGGTACAACATTCAAGGATGGTGAAGTTGCACTCAACCGTTTGAAGCAAGATATGTCTCAACATACCACAGACAACCTCATCTTTAGGGATATTGTACCTATTGAGGTTGAAGGTAAGCGTGTTTTGCTTTTCCAAGTTCCTGCATCACCACGCAATATCGTGATGCACTGGAAAGGTGTGGCTTATGGTCGTGATGGCGAAAGTCTGAAACCACTGAACCAGGCAAAACAAGATACTATCCGCCAACAGCCACCCATACCCGATTGGACAGCCCAACTCGTACCCAATGCAACCATTAATGATTTGGATGAATTGGCAGTGGCTACAGCTAAAGTTATGTTCAAAAAAGTCCACTCTTCAAGTATTCCTGCTGAAGAAATTGACGCATGGAGTACAGAGGAGTTCTTGGCAAATAGTATGATGATGCGAGAAGGGAAGCTCACTCGTGCATCCATTCTACTATTGGGAAAACCCCTTTCTATTCAAAAGATTCATCCTGCCGTAGCACAAATCACTTGGACATGGGAAGATGAAGAAGGCATCGTACAAGATTATGAACATTTTACAATACCTTTCATCTTGACCGTAGATAAGGTGTTGAGCAAAATACGTAACAAGACTATGCGTGAGTTGCCAGGTGGAACCCTGTTCCCAGACACCATGAAACAGTATGATGAATACACCATACGAGAGGCGTTACATAACGCCATCGCACATCAGGATTACACCTTACAGCAGCGAATTGTTTTTGTAGAAGGTCCTAGTACCTTATATTATGGCAATGGTGGCAGTTTCATTCCAGGAACAATAGAAAATGCCCTGGAGCATAAAGGACCTCAATTTCATTATCGTAACGATTGTCTTTGCAAGGGCATGGTCAATTTCAATATGATTGATACAGTAGGACGTGGTATCAAGAAGATCTACACAGAGCAACGCAACCGATTCTTTCCAATGCCAGATTACGACATCGACAACGAACATCGTACTGTTGGCGTAACTATCTATGGCAAAATGATTGATGAGAAATATACCAACTTGCTAAAGAGCAACCAGTCTTTGTCACTAAAGGAATGCCTTTGGCTAGATGCCGTACAAAAGCATCATCCTATCACAAAAGAAGCAGCCAAGCTACTATTTGATAAAGGTTTGATTGAAGGACGTGCTCCACATTATACCATATCATTAAAAGTAGCCAAACTGACAAACCAGATTGGTCACTACACAAAAGAGAAAGGACTTGCAGAAAAAAGTATCCAAAAGCTATTATTGCAATTGGCACATAATGCAGGAAAAATAGGATTTTGGCGCAGAGATGCATTCGAAAGTCTTCAGCATGTTTTTCCTGCAAATAATAGCCATGATGAAAAATTACGAAGAATAGGTCGCCTACTAATTAATATGGCAAAAGATGGCCTGCTAACAAAATCACCCAATGGTAAAAAATGGATTATAAGCCAAAAAGGTGAAGAAGAATTTGGAGCATAAGAGCTATCATATTTCAATCGTTATTGCAGTCGTTTGCGGTCGTTATTGCAGTCGTTTGCGGTCGTTATTGCGGTCGTTTGCGGTCGTTTTGCAGTCGTTTGCGGTTATATACAAATTCTTATGCAATTAAACAGACACACAAATCTGAAGAGAAGAGAGGACCGCAAAAACAGCACTAGCAAATACCAAACAAAAGCAGTGCTATAGGAGTACCGGTTCATGCGCTATGATGGTATAGATTGCCGCTACTATCAGATTAATAATAGGATATCCAAACAAGGGAAAAATGTGAGCAATTTACGTTAGTCACCTTCTCCCTTTACTTTTTTGCACGCTGTACACTATCCATATTTCATCACAATCTTGATAGAATCCCTACCCACTTTGGCACTAACCAAAGACTCGGAAACGGCATAAGAAGCAGCACCGTTCGAAACAACTGTAGAGCCGAGACACCATTACTCTTCGGCAACTTCTATTACATTCCCTTCAAGCTGCCCGTTGGTATGTAAATAAAACATTACTGCCTTAACAACAAAATAGAATCCCAAAATAGGAATTGAACTAACAAAAGATACAATAGAATACATAAGCATGGATAAGAAAAGTGATACTTATTCTATTGTATCTACATTAACTTCAACCAAATACTTAATTGGTTTGATGTTCACCCTCAAATCCGCAACCTATAGGGTTTAGTGGGATTTTGCTTGCAAAGCGACAAAA
>UQWP01000094.1 GCA_900544825.1 uncultured Prevotella sp.
CCGAGAAAACCTACCGCCGAAAGGCGGCAAGGCGTCTTGTAGCACCGAGCCTACAATATATTTGATGCAAAGATACACATTATGAATGGAAGATACAAGGAAATCGTGGAAAATTAACTAAAAATCATAGATGAGGGGAAATAGATGTTGGAAAAAACAAGTGAAACGCTGAAACGCACGTTGTGTATGTGTCTTCAGCTGTTGTACGATAAAAAAAGACCATCTTCCCAATGTCGGGAAAATGGTCTCTTGTATTCTTTTCTCTGTACTTTATCCCTTCCACAAACCGTGGAGATTGCAGTATTCGCGAGCCGTAACATCCTTGGCTTCAGCGCTTGTCATGAAGATGGCTTCCGGCTTTTCGCCTGGTTTCAACTCATGGCGAAGCACATCGGTAGGGGTGAGCAGCTCTATCCACTGGATGTAATGCTCAGGGAGCATCGGATGCTCCACGCTTCCTACAGTTACGCGATAACCGCCCTCGATAGGTTCTATCACAGGCACGTGCTTCTCCTTGGCGCCATCGCTGGTGTTTTCCTTCATCAGCTTCATCGGTTCGCCACAGCAGTTGAGCACGGCTCCTGGGTTTACTACTTCTACCACGTTGCCACAAACCTGGCAGCGGTAGATTTCTCTAATCTTCGTCATAATGGTTCCTCCTATTATTTTATGAATGTGTTGCCTGAATATCAGGCTTTTCATTCAGATGATTCCTTTGTGAGGATTTCCTTCGGGTGATTTCCCAAAAGAATCTTACTCCTCTACAGGGCTGAAATCGTCCTTGCCTACTCCGCAGAGAGGGCAAACCCAATCATCAGGGATATCCTCGAATGCTGTACCTGGAGCGATGCCGCCATCTGGATCACCTACTTCTGGATCATAAATCCAACCACAAACGTCGCATACATATTTCTTCATAATGTTTCCTTTCTTCTTTTTTATATTAATGATCTTGTTCTTGTAGCCGTTATCAGAAAAGTACTGCTGTATATCTTGGAATATCCTATTATTCAGATTCTTTGCTGCACTTCTTTCTGACCGACAATGCAAAGATACGAATACTTTTTCTAACTTCCAAATTAAATTGAATAAATTATAATTTTATTATATCTTTTAAATTCTGATAACATTGTATCTTCCCCATAAAACTCCTTTCATATCCCCATTCCTGGTCTTCCTTATTCTCGCTGCAAGCATCTTTTTTATCCCATTATATAGAGTTTTTTGTATTTTATCGCTTTGCTCTGAAAAAAAAGTTGTATATTTGCACCATCATAACTAACTATAACAATTTTATTATGGGAATTAAAATGAATTTCAAGTCACAATTATGTGCCGCAATCCTTACTTTGGGTTGCTCTTGCCTTTCGGCTAATGCCATGGTTGCGAATGATGCTGCCAAGGAAAATAAGGCTCAGCATTATCAGCCATCAGCAGAAAACCTGGAATCACGCAAGCAGTTCCAGGACGATAAGTTCGGTATCTTCCTGCATTGGGGATTGTACAGCATGCTCGCTACCGGAGAATGGACAATGACCAATAAGGACCTGAACTACAAGGAGTATGCCAAGCTGGCTGGCGGTTTCTATCCTGCTAAGTTTGATGCTGCCAAATGGGTGGCTGCCATCAAGGCTTCGGGTGCCAAGTATATCTGCTTCACCACTCGCCACCACGAGGGTTTCTCTATGTTCAAGACCAAGTATTCTGATTATAATATTGTTGATGCTACTCCTTTCCGCCGCGACATCGTGAAGGAACTGGCTGATGAGTGCCACAAGCAGGGCATCGCTTTGCACCTTTATTACTCTCATATCGACTGGTATCGTGAGGATGCCGTTTGGGGAAGAACAGGTAGAGGTACCGGCCGCCCTAACCCAGAGGGCAACTGGAAGAGCTACTATCAGTTTATGAACAACCAGCTTACTGAGCTTCTTACCAACTACGGTAAGGTGAGATGTATCTGGTTTGACGGATGGTGGGATCAGGATCAGAATCCTAACTTCGACTGGCAGTTGCCTGAGCAGTATGAGTTGATTCATCGCCTGCAGCCAGGGTGTCTGATTGTGAACAACCATCATTCTGCTCCTTTCGAGGGTGAGGATGTTCAGGCATTCGAGCGTGACCTTCCTGGTGAGAACAAGGCTGGATTGTCTGGTCAGGATATCAGCCGTCTGCCTCTCGAAACCTGCGAGACGATGAATGGAATGTGGGGTTACAAGATTACCGACCAGGATTATAAATCTACCAAGACGCTGGTACATTACCTGGTGAATGCAGCTGGCAAGAATGCCAACTTGTTGATGAACATCGGCCCTCAGCCAGATGGTGAGCTTCCTGCAGTAGCATTGGAACGCCTGGCAGAGATGGGTGAGTGGATGAAGACTTATGGCGAAACCATCTATGGTACCCGTGGCGGCATCGTGGCTCCTCATGATTGGGGTGTTACTACCCAGAAGGGCAACCGTCTCTTCGTTCATATCCTGAACCTGAAGGATAAGAGCCTCTTCCTGCCTCTCGGAAACAAGAAGGTAAAGAAGGCATTCGACTTTGCCAGCAAGAAGCCGGTGAAGGTTCAGAAGTGCGAAGGTGGTGTGCTCCTGAATCTCGGTGAGGTTCCTACAGAGATGGATAAGGTTGTGGAAATCGCACTCTAAGATTGTGTGAATAACATATTGGAAAAGTGTCGTAATCTCCTGGAATATTGGAGATTGCGACACTTTTTTGTTTTGTGGGAAAACTTATCCCAAAAGGTTGGCGATGGTTTGCTTTACTCTTTCTGCAGAAGTAACAGGAGAGTTGCTTTCATCAGCGCCCTCGGCACCCATATACACGTTGGTATTGAGCTGCTTCATCTTGCTAGGCACATTGACTCTTGCCGAGAAGTGATATTCGTGGATACCTGTAGCATCGAAGATGGTGCGGATGTTATCCTCGTTTACGCCACATCCGGCAAGGAGGATGATACGTCCGACTGCTGCCTGCTTGAGCTCTGAAAGAAGCGCTACGCCTTCTACTGCCTTAGGTTGCTGACCTGATGTAAGGATGCGGTCGCAACCCAGGGAGATGATGTCTTCCAAGGCTTTCTGTGGGTTGGCTGCGCGGTCGAAGGCACGATGGAAGGTAACGCTCATCGGCTTCAATTCATCACCGCCTTTCGCCAGTTCCACGAGTCGGCGGTTCGCCTCCATATCCACTTCTCCATCTTCTGTGAGGCATCCTATCACTACGCCATCCACGCCCAGTTCTCTGCAGAGGCGAATATCCTCCTCCATGCGTTCAATCTCCAGAGGGGTATAGAGAAAATCGCCACCACGAGGGCGGATGATGACGTGGAGCAAGGTCTTATCCAACAACTTTCGGGCAACCTTTATCTCGCCATACGATGGGGTAGTACCACCCTCAGGTATGCCTGCACACAGTTCCACACGGTTGGCTCCACCTTCCTGCGCAGCCAGACAGCTCTCTACGCTGTTGGCGCATATTTCAAACTTAAAATCGTCTCTGTTCATAGTTTCTAATTTTTCTTTCTATTTTAGTTATTTGATTATTACTTTTTTTCTCTTTTTACTTGATTTCTCAATATTTGCTGCAAAGATAACATTTTTTCTTTTGGTGATGGCTATTATTTCGAAAAAAAACATTATTTTTGCAGAAAGTTTATAACGAAACATCAATATATTAACTGGAATATAATTTTAGTAATTAAAAAGCTAACTAACAATGAGAAAGTTTTTAGTAATGTTCGCCATTACATTCTTAGCCTCTTGGCAGACAATGTTGGCAGCAAACGGCCACTTCATTACCGATGCAGCTTATCGCACGAAAGTGGAAACGGCCTTCAAACAGAAGGTAAATCTTGTAGGTAAGCAGTTTTATGACCAGAAGATGCTCAAGCAGCAGAAAGCTACAGCCGATGAGCAGGGAGCCTTGCAGTTCCTCTATGCCTACATGCCTGTGGCAGATGTAACCGACTATCCTACCAGCTTCTTCCTGGAGAATGTGCGCACCAGTTTCGAGGCACGCCAGCAGATGGCTTGGGGAAACAAGGTGCCTGAGTTGCTCTTCCGCCACTTCGTGCTCCCTGTGCGCATCAACAATGAGAACCTGGATAATTCGCGTATGGTATTCTTCAAGGAATTGAAGGAGCGCGTAAAGGGTATGGGTATGAAGGATGCTATCCTCGAGGTAAACCACTGGTGCCACGAGCTGGTAACCTATCAGCCATCCGACGGCCGTACTTCGGCTCCTCTTTCTACCATCCGTTCGGCTTACGGCCGCTGCGGTGAGCAGAGTACCTTTACGGTAGCTGCCCTGAGAGCGATCGGCATTCCTGCACGCCAGGTTTATACCCCACGCTGGGCACATACCGATGATAACCACGCCTGGGTAGAGGCTTGGGCAGATGGTACCTGGTATTTCCTGGGTGCCTGCGAGCCGGAAGCTGTACTGAACCTGGCTTGGTTTAATGCTCCTGCATCCCGTGCGATGCTGATGCACACCAAGGCGTTCGGCGACTACAATGGTCCTGAGGAGGTAATGCTCCGCACTTCCAACTATACCGAGATCAACCTTATCGACAACTACGGTTCTTCTGCCCGCATCGACTTCGAAATCGTAGATGCAGCAGGCAATCCTGTAGATGGAGCCAAGGTGGACTTCAAGATCTACAACTATGCAGAGTTCTGCACCGTAGTAACCAAATATACCGGTGCTGATGGTGCCACCTTCCTTTCTGCCGGCAAGGGCGATATGATGATCTGGGCATCCAAGAACGGCAAGTACGGCTTTGCCAAGGCATCTTTCGGCAAGGACAAGAAGGTAGTTGTTCGCATGGATCATCAGGTAACAGTTCCTGGTGCAGAGCAGAAGACTATCCTCTTCCGCGACTCCTTCGATATCGTTCCTCCTCCAGAGCATGCCAATATCCCTGAAGTTTCTGCCGAGGCAAGAGCCAAGAACCTGGAGCGCTTTGCCTATGAGGATTCTATCCGTCACGCCTATCTCGCTACCTTCTATAATAAGGAGAGTGCGTTGCAGGCTCTGAAGGATAATGGTCTTGCAGCAGGTTCTGAGGAGAATACCCAGAAGATGGTGAAGTATCTGGTAGGTTCAAGTGGCAACCACCGTGTCATCCTCACCTTCCTGAAGAATCACAAGGATCGTATCGACCGTGCCATCAAGCTCCTCGGTACCTTGAGTGCCAAGGACTTGAGAGATATGCAGATGGATATCCTGGAAGATAACTTCAATGCCAAGAGCGACCAGCTTTCTCCTCGCGTAGAAAACGAGATGATCATCACTCCGTTCAAGCAGTTCTTCGAGAAGGAATTTGCCAAGCAGCAGGTTGCCTTCAAGAACAATCCTAATCTCCTGGTAGAGTGGGTGAAGAAGAATATCCGAATCAATCCTGACCTGAAGGCGCTGCAGATTGCCCAGACACCTATCGGCGTATATCGTTCACGCCTTACGGATGCCCGCTCTCGCAAGGTATTCTTCGTAGATGTAGCCAGAAGCTTGGGCATCGAGGCTCAGGTGGATGAGGTGACCAAGAAGACTCAGTATAAGAATGCCAATGGTGGCGAATGGATTGACGTAGATTTCGACAATGCCGTGCAGAAGGCTTCTGCCATGGGTAAGTTCGTGATGAACTACAAGGATAATGGTGCTGTGGATGATCCTAAGTACTACAGCCACTTCACTATCCACCGAATCAATCCAGATGGTTCTACCTCGCTCCTGGAGTATCCAGAGGAGGGTTGCACCTGGAGCGGTACCTTTAAGAATGGTGTAGATATGGATGAGGGCGATTATGCCCTGGTTTCTGGTACCCGTCTTGCCAATGGTGGTGTGCTGGCAGAGATGCAGCTGTTCCATGTTAAGCAGGGCGCTACTACTCAGGTGGATATGAACCTGCGCAGTTCTGAGACAGAGATTACCGTGAAGGGTAACTTCAATTCAGAATCCAAGTTCATCCTCTTGCCAAGCAATCAGGAGGTTAGCCTTTTGAGCCAGACAGGTCGCGGCTACTTCGTAACAGGTATGATCGGTGTAGGTCAGGAGCCAACCAACCACGCCTTGAAGGACATTGCCAAGGTGGCACAGGTATTCGAGAAGTGGGGTCGTCCTATCGTTATTCTGTTTGAGGATGAGGCTTCTGCCAAGAAGTTCAGAATCTCTGAGTTCCCTGGTTTGCCAAAGAACATCATCTTCGGTATCGACAAGGATGGTTCCTGCCTCAAGGAGATGGTGGAGAATATGAAGCTTCAGAACAAGAACCTGCTTCCTATCTTCACGATTTCTGATACCTTCAACAGAGTGGTATTCCTCTCTCAGGGTTATACCATCGGATTGGGTGAGCAGCTGGAATCTGTTATCAAGAGATTATAAAAGCTGAGCGTTTCAGCGTTTCACTTCATTTTACGCTAGTACTTTTTGCATGTGAGATTGTGCAAACTCTATATAATAATAAAAGCCCAGAGCATTCCGCCCTGGGCTTTTATTGTTCTTTTCCTTTAGAATCAATTCCTTTCTTTAGAATCTCTTCTATAGCATTTATTTCTTTACGGAGATGTTTTTGATCTCTACCTGCATATCCTTGTCGGCTGTACGGTTCTTGGTAAGCCACTTCTGGAAATCCTCGTACTTCAATTCTCTAGGCAAACCGGCTACGGCATTGTCTATCGCCTTGATGAATGGGTTTGGCGAACTGATTATATAGATATAATTCGTTTCTGCCGCCTTTTCGCAGGTCATCTTATATTCATCTACATCTGCCGGCTGAAAGAGCGGTGCAGCCGTCTTGGAATTGAAAAATACGTATCTAGTGTTGGCATCCACCCCCACCTTGCCATCCTGCGATGACTGATAAGGCAGGAGACAGTAGGCATTCTTGCTGTCATCTATCAGATAAACGGCTACGTATCCCTTGGTAGATGACTGGTAGGAGAGATAGAGCTCGTCGCCACTCTTGAAGTTGTCGCTTTCGAATCTATCTTCTGTACCGTTTTTCAGAATCTTGGCAACGAAACTGTTCTGTGTGGCAACCAGCTCACGTGCCTTTCCGCTTACCGAGCATTTTACCACCAGCATTCCCTGTTCGTAGCTGATTTCGTACTTAGGGTCGCCGATGGTTTCCAGCCATTCACCCTTCACATCGCTGCTGCTCAGCGAGGTGAAATCCGTCTGGGTAGAGCCGTTGGTATTGTTCATCAGAGTAGCGTTATGCTGCGCCACCACGGTGCCGAACTCATCGCCCAGAGCTTGAATCTGCGCTCTGCTCAGAGCCGTCTTTTTGGCTTGCTCCAGCGATACGTTTTCCGGTGTATGGTAGATGTATTCTCCGTGCACTTTTCTGGTGCGTTGGGCATAGCTGGTAGTAGCTACGCCCAGGAGCATCAGAATCATCACAAAAATGTAGTGTCTCATCCTTGCTGATTTTTTAATGTTATCTACTGGGATAAAACAGAGGCTTTATCCCTTATCATCTTTCTGCGAATCTCTTATTTCAGCTTCAGCTCTTTCCATCCTGCTGCAAGCGAGGTAGAAGGAGTGGCGGTAGGTGTCTGAACCTTGCGGTTGATTACCACCGACTGCTGCTTCACATTCTCAGAGATGTAGCTTTCGAGTTCGCCGAGGCTTACATCACCCTTGGTTTCCTGGAGTTTCTTCAGGAGATAGTAGGTGAAGAGGCCATGCCCCTTGGCTGAGTATGGGAATGCGGTTTCATCGCCTGATGCAGCACTGAATACCACCATGTTGCCACGTGGATCTTCCTGCTTAGCCTTCAGCGCTACGCCACGGGCAGAAGCCAGCATACCTTCCTCGCGTTTCGAGCCGCTGAAGCAGGCATCCAGGAACACTACAATCTCCTTTGCCTTGGTAGAACCCAACTCGGCATAGAGCTTGTTCAGAGAGTAGCAACCCTCTGTCTGCGTGCCGTCGGCATCGGTAGGAAGCAGATAGGCATCCTTCGTAGATTCATTAGGAATACCATGACCGGCATAGTAGAATACGATGTTGATGTCGCCATTGAATGCGTTGGCGATGTTCTTGATATCGCGCATGGCGCGGAGCATCGTACCGTATGAGGCATCCGCATAGTAGCGTACGTTTTCTGCCGGCATACCCAGGGTCTTCTCGCAGTACTTGGAGAAGGCAAGACCATCGTTCAGAGCCAGTGGTACGCCTGCCACATTGCTGTAGTTCTGGTTGGCAATGACCACGGCAAAGGTCTTGGTGTTGCTGGTAGGATTTTCTGGGATATTCTCATCCACATCTGATGTTCCCAGCTTCACGTTCTGCTGCTGTACCGTCTGCTTGTTGGCATTCTCATTGGATGCCAGCATATTGGCATTGATAGGGTCGAAATGTACCTCTACGTTGGTGGCGGTATAGTTGAGCGCTGCTGCGTTGTCGTACTGATACTGCTTGCCCGATGGGGTGATGATGGTGAGCTTGGCGAGTGCCAGGTGATCCTTGTCGATGAAGTACTCAGGATCCTTAAACTGCATGCCGTTCCAGTTGGAAGCGAAGATGCGTGCCTCGTTGTTGGCTCTTGGCACCGGAACGATCATCTCTCCGAGATCAGGCGATGTTACCAGGAATACCTCGTGGTCGGCATCGTATGGCTTCAGTTCCAGATGGCGCAGGTTTACTCTTGACTCGTACTTGCTGATGTATTCCTGCTGTGCAAGTCGCTGCATTTCAGCAATCTTGGCATCACGGTTCTTCTCGGTCATGCGCGCACGATATTCATCCAGTGTCTCGTAGCTGTCCTTCTTCTGCCACTTGTCGATGCGGTTTTCGATGAATGGAATGGCAAAGGCAGAGTAAGCTGGGATTCCCTTCTCCTCTGCAGCACTCTGCTCGCTGCTTTGTGTCTGTGTCTGAGGAGCTGCAGCAGCGATGGTTGGCTTAACCTCTCCATTGAACTCGATGAGCTGAGGAATCACATTCGACTCGATCTTACCACCTCCGAGCGAAGCCAGCTTGTTGTTGATGATATTGAAGTTCTCCTTATCACCTACACACTTGTATGCGATGGCGAGTGCCTGGGTGTATTTCAGCGATAGAGGATCGCTGATGATGATGTTCTTGATGTGACCTATCGAATAGGTGAAGTAATCCTTATATACGCTCTCCAGGTCCTTGATGTGAGGATCATTTTCCTTGAGTTCCAACGCCTGGTTATAGTTTTGCACACCTATGTTGTAGTTGTTGATAGCCAGGTGCTTCAAAACGTCAAGAGCCTTAGGATGAGCTACTTGCAGTTTCTTGTAGATATCAAGTGCCTGCTCGAAATGATGACCTTCCTCGTAGAGTTTTCCCTGGATGTTGAGCAGGGTTTCATCGTCTGGGCGGAGGGCAAGGCCCTTGCCTACGAACTTCTGGAGGTTGGCATTGTCCTTGTGATCGATACACAGATTTACTGCCGACGAAATGATGTCATAGTCGGTAGGATAGTTATCAGATGCCTGTTCGAGAGTGGTGACGGCAAGCTGATATTTATTGGATTGTGCGCAAGCCTTGATGAGGTTGACGAATACCGATTTGCGGTACTTCTCGTCACCCGAACGGAGATAAGCTTGCAGATATGGAATAGCTTCCTCATACTGGCGGCGGTTTACCAGATTGGCTGCCGCAAAGTAAGAGAGCTGTGAATAGGCATTTTGAGAGGTGTAGCCACCATCGGCAAAGTCGGATAAGCCGACAACATCTACGTAGGCGCGTGCAAACTTGATGGCGTTTCCTGTGCTCTGGTTGTTACTGTTATAGGCAGCGGCATTAGGCAGGAAAGCAATGATATTCTTCATGTTGGCCATCGCCTGTGAATATTCGGCACTCGTCTTCTCAGAGTGGGTAATGATGGCGTAAGTTGCCGTATAGCAACGATATAGCGCATCGTACATCTGAGATTTGTCCTCGTCCTTGTTGGCGAGCTGAACAAACTCTCTGTAGGCGTCGTTGGAGTCAGTTATCGTCTGGGCAGCCAGTTTGCTGCCCGACGATAAGAGTAAAATAGATATTGCAATAAATACTTTCTTCATTATCAATAGTTCGTTAATAATTCAATAATGTGCTAAGCAGCTATACGCTGTAAGC
>UQWP01000095.1 GCA_900544825.1 uncultured Prevotella sp.
CAATTAACAGGGATGTTTCCAGCTTGTTTTTAAGAACAGAGAACTGGACACCCTATCTATTTAATCAGAAAAAAATATGGGTAATGTATTAGATGGAACAGACCTTATTCTTTCAGTTGGAGGCAATGCATTGGGCTACAGTACCGGGTGTAAGATTACAACCAGTACCGAGACTGGTGAGCGTGTAACCAAGGAAGCTTCCGCTGGCAAGTGGAAGGAGAAGTATGTAAAGAGCTTCTCTGAGAGTATCAGCGCTGATGGTGTCGTATTGACGGGTAGCAATGCAGAAATGCCTACCTATGATCAGCTGAAGGATCTCCAGCTGGCTGGAACTCCTGTCGAGGGAACCTATTCTGTGCGTGAGGGGGATGGCCGTGAAGGCAAGACTGCCGGACAGTATAGGGGTAAGTACATCATTACTTCGCTCGATCTCGATGCGCAGGCTGGTGAGGATGCGAAGTACAGTGTACAGCTTGAGAATTGTGGTAAGGTTGAAAAAATCGGCACAGGCTTGCAGGGGACCGCAACTGCAGGACTGAATACCGATGATGCCGGGAACGAAGAACCCCCGGTTTCGGCCGCAAGTGAAACGTCTTTAGAATCAGAAACGGATGAATAAGATCATGATTAAGGTTGGTGACAAGGAGTTTCCTTGTCGCCTCACAATGGGAGCGATGCTCCAGTTTAAACGCACTGTCGGTAAGGATGTCAGTCAGATGAACTGGGAGGATATGGAAGAACTGTTAATGCTCATGTGGTGCTGCGTGTCGAGCGCCTGCCGTGCTGATAACGTTGAATTCTCCATTGACTTCACGATGTTCTGCGACCTGGTATCTCCGGCAGATATGGCTAAATGGAATTCCACGATAGCAGAAGCGAATGAAAAAAAAAGCGAGGAGGAACAGTAAATTCCGAATCGGACAATGGTGATCCGGTGGATGTGGAACATCTTCTGGGCATAGCTATGGGGTGTATAGGGATGAGTATGGATGACTTTTGCCGATGCACCCCATCTGAATACTATGCAGCGTATGAAGCTTGGCATGATGCTGTGGATGCTACAGAGCGTGGCAAGTGGGAACGGGTAAGAATGCAATGCCTATGCATCCTGCAACCCTACTCGAAGGATAAGCTCAAGGCTAGCGATATCATGCAGTTTGCCTGGGATAAGGAAGTGCAGGCTGAGACTCCAGAAGAGAAAGAGGAACTCAGCCGTGAGGAAATCATGGAAAGATATAAGAAGGCTGTGAAAAGGGCTGGGTTGCGTTAATCTAGATATTGTCGTCTTGTGCCCGCATCAAACTCCAAAGTAGGTAAGATCCGAAAAAGATAACAGTACACCATACCAAAGCATCTACGACCCATGCTGGCGAACCCGGTTTTAATGCCAGGTCACAAAAGTACATACCGAGCGCGCAGCTCAGTACAGAAATCCAACCGATGGTGGTTCTTGCTATGTCGGGTTTTACTTCGTATTTCATAATTATCGTTTTATCTTAAACACGCTGCAAATATAATAAAAAAGACGCAATAATCCAAATAAAATATCGCAAAAATGGCTAATGAGGTAAAATTTAACATTCAGCTTAACATAGATGGTAAAGATCGAGTGGTTGTTGCCACAACTGCTGTAGATAACCTGAGACACGTGGTGAACAGTGTTAATGAAGCCACGGAAGATTTGAAGGGTAAGCTTATTAATACCAATCAGATTACGGAGGCGTGGAGAAATGTTACTGATGCCTTCCAGCAGATGGTGGGCGTACTTAATCAGGTTACAGCGGAAAGCCGGACTTTTGGAGCGGCCATGGCTGCGGCTAATACCATGGCTGGCAAAAGCGGAAAGGAATTTGCGGCAATGAAGCAGCAGGTAGCAGAACTTGCCAAGGAAATACCGATTGCACGTGATGAACTCGCTGGCGGTCTTTACCAGGTTATCTCGAACGGTGTTCCAGAAGACAACTGGATTGATTATCTTCGTTCTTCGGCAGAAGCCTCCGTGGGAGGTATTGCTAGTCTAGGGGAGGTGGTAAAGGTAACTTCTACCATTATCAAGAATTACGGATTGGAGTGGAGCAATGCCGGAGAAATACAAGATAAGATACAGTTAACCGCTAAGAACGGTGTTACTTCGTTCGAGCAGATGGCCCAAGCTTTACCACGTGTTACGGCTCAAGCTTCGACCTTAGGAGTGTCGATAGATGAGCTGATGGCTTCATTCGCTACACTTACCGGTGTAAGTGGAAATACTGCGGAGGTTAGTACTCAGCTTGCTGCTATTTTCACGGCTCTCATTAAGCCTTCGAGTGAAGCTACCGAAATGGCTCAGCAGATGGGTATTCAGTTTGATGCGGCAGCTATTAAGGCGGCTGGAGGAATGCAACAGTTCCTTGAGTCTCTTAGCGCAGATGTGAAGCGTTTCTCTCTATCGAGCGGTATGCTGGAACAGGAGATATATGGCAGGCTTTTTGGTAGTGCGGAAAGTCTTCGCGCTATCACCCCATTAGTTGGCAATCTGGCTGATAAATTCCGGAGCAATGCTGCTGAAATGCAAAATAGCGCAGGAACTGTTAGCGAAGCTTTTGGCATCATGGGTAATACAGGAAGCGCAGAGATTCAACTTCTGAACAATAAGCTTGGTGAATATACGGATATAATACAAGGTAGTATAGGTAATCTGTCCCCATACGTTAACTTTATCTCTCAGATTATTATTACCGGAAATTCCGCTTATTCTTTAAGTAAAACAATAAGCGCTCTAGGAGTTACATCTAAAATAACTTCTTCGGTTATAGCTGCCTTTAGCCCTATCTGCAAGGTGGTATCTGCGGCTTTTACAGGTGCTACAGTAAGCGCGGAAACATTAAAGTTAGCGGTTAGAAGTCTGTATATTACAGTAGGTGCCGGAGTAGCCATTTTTGCCCTTACGGAGGTAATTAATCTTCTGACTGCTAGCAGTGATAAAGCAGCAAGTAGCGTGAACGATCTATCAAAGGTAGAAGAGAAGGCCAAGCAGGCACACGAGCAAACGGCTCAGCAGATATCATCCGTGCGTAGTGAAATGTCACTGAATATAGCTAAGCTGAAAGAATTCAAGGGCAGCAAGGAGCAGGAGAAGACTCTGGTACAACAGAAGAATAGCAAGTATGGGGAGGCTATGGGCTATTATTCTACCGTATCACAATGGTATCAGGCGCTTATAGCAAATTCCGAGGCGTACTGTAATCAGATGATTAATGAGATTAGGTTGAGAGAACTTGCCAATCAGGCAGCTGACCTGATCAAACAGCAGCATGATATTAAATATGACGAAAACGGGAAGCTGAGGAAATATAGTGGGAAAAATAAAACTGAACCCAAGGCTGTAGGTCAGATAGATGCTGGTGACGGTAAGATTATTCCTATTATGCAGGAGGTTGAGATTGAGGGAACCAGTCAGCTTGATGAGGTTAACAGGAAGATGACTTCGCTTTATCGCCAGCAGCAGAATGTGAAAAAGCAAATGGAGTCCATCGTCAAGAATGGACAGAAAATAAACTTCAAGCATACTGCCGGGTATAGTTCTACTCCTCCACCATCATCTTCCGGCAACACATCAAAAGACGGTGCGACTGCTACAACGAAGCCGGAAGTGAAGGAGAAAGCTCTAGAGGGTAGTATTGATTTCTATGAGGAGGAGATCAGAGAGCTACAGAAAAAAATCAATGCTTCAGCTGATGAAGCTGCCGTCAAGAGTCTTCAGCAGATTCTGGAAGGAAAGCAGCGAGAGTTGGGGATGTTGAAGGTAAGATTGGGTATCGAGAGCGTTCCTGGTATCGAGATCAAGAAAAAGGCTAAAGACATATTGTCGGATATAGATGAACAGATCGATCGTCTGAAATTAAATCCTATAGAGATTAAAGTCGAAGGTCTTGATGATCTGGAGAGGCTCCAGTCCCTCGGTAACATCAATCTCTCGAGCTTTCAGAGCGTCCAGCAGCAGCTGCATACCATTAATGGAATCTCTAATTCTACAGCCAAAGGGCTTGCCGTAGCCGGAGAGAGCTGTGCAGCGCTTGGAAGCGCCATGCAACAACTTGGTTCTGATAGTGCAGCTGCCAAGGCAGGCATGATGATGGCTGCGGTAGGTCAGATTGTTCTTTCCTTCGCGCAGGCGATGACCTCTACCAAGACCTGGATAGACTGGCTCGCCTTCGGTATTACTGGTGCGGCACAGCTGACTAGCATTATCGGTATGATAAGCAAGTTTGCTACAGGTGGTATTGTGGGTGGTAGTCAGAAAAGCGGTGATAACGTCCTGGTGCGTGTCAATTCGGGAGAGATGATTCTGAATGCAGCGCAGCAGGCTAGACTTTTCGCAATCGCCAATGGTGCATCCCTTTACGGAGCTGCTGCGCAGGTTGGTTCTGGAATCTCTGATGGCTTTGCTCCTGGAGTAAAGGCTTCTACAAGTCGCTTACAGGGCATCCTTATCGAGAACGACCAGGCGCCAATAGATATCAACCTGCGCTTGCGGGGAAGAGATATTGTCGGCTCTGTAGCGAATGAGACTAGAAGCAATCGCAAGCGGAGCAATATCCGTATCAGATAATTGTATTATAACATCATTATAAAAGCATTAGTAGGCTATGTATATACACGGTTATTATTATAACAGGAAAGAAGAGGAAATCTCCGTCTATATCCTGGTTCAAGGTGATCGGTCCGAGGAAGTGGAGATTGGTGGCGATGGTAGCGGAGTCACCTTCTCTGACGATCCAGTGGAAATCACCTCGCAGGTGAATGATACGTTCGATCATATTCTCTGCTCTCAGGCTTCTATCCGCTTGCTCTGCGAGAACTATGTGAAGGAGTTCTTCTCGGGATCCTGTAGGGATGCTGTGGTGAATATCTACCGGGGGACAGAATGCCTCTTTGCCGGATATATCGAGCCTCAGACTTTCTCGCAGGGATATAATGAGTGCGAGGATGAAGTAGAATTGACTTGTGTGGATGCACTCTCTGCCCTTCAGTATTCAAAATACAAGAATGTCGGTTCGGCTTTAGTGCTATATAATAAGGTAAAGGCAGAGGCACAGCAGCGTACCTTCCATGATATCGTGATGGATATACTGAATGGTGTGATGGATGGTATTGATATTCTCGGCGGTCATGATAAGCCATTATACTATGATGGCAGCAAATATGTGGCCGCGGAAAAGGATAAGCAGTATTCCGTACTACAGGATATCAGTATCTCGGAACTTCTCTTTCTGGGTGATGAGGAGGATGATGTCTGGACTCAGGAGGATGTGCTGACTGAGATTCTGAGATATCTCAATCTTCATATAAGGCAGACTGGCATGAGTCTCTATCTGTTCTCCTGGGAGACAATCAGGAGTGGAAAATCTCACTCCTGGCATAACCTCAAGGGTGGTGATGATTTAACGATCGTTCCTCGGACGGTAGATATTACCACGTCTATCGTAGCAGACTGTGATACGCAGATTAGTGTTGCGGAGACATACAACCAGCTCAAGCTGACGGCTGATGTGAAGGAGATGGAAAATATCGTCAAAAGTCCTCTTGATAGCGATGCGTTGCGTAATGCGTTCCTCGGGATGCAGAAGTATATGACAGAGTATGCTTCCGATGGCGAGGGTAAAAGGGCTTATCATGGATTCGCGGAACTGGTGGCAAATGGCGGTACTGGCTATGATGGTGGTTCTGTGGTCGACTGGTATGTACAGGTAAGGAAGTGCCAGGATTGGCGTTTTTATGGCGCCGAGAAAAAGGATCTCGTGAAGGACTTATGTCGGGGAATCAATCAGCAGGATGCCGTAAACTATCTGGGAACCGTGCCGGGCGCCTCGATGCTGGTGTCTGTAGGAAGCGTCAAGAAGACGAACGGCGGACAGGACAATTCGCTTGTATCGAAAATATCCATGACCGATTATCTGGTAATCAGCGTAAACGGCAATGGTAAGGATGAGGAAAGTGAATTCTATCCTAATGACTCGGACCTTCTGAAAGCGATACCATGCGCAGAATATGTAGGCAATGAAGTCGGTGGTGTATTCTCGCCTAGCGATGAAAATACGACTAATTATATCGTGATCTCCGGGAAAATGGTGCTGAATCCTCTGATGAGGATGACGGCTAATTATCATGACCTGAGAAACAAAACCTGGTTAAGTGTACCGTTCAGTGGGCAGGATGGCATCTACGTCTGGCATCAGACTGTGCCAAGCCGCAATAACGGAGATGGTCGTTATTATACACGTAGATACTGGAAAACGGAGAACTGGAGAAACGAGGCGGTGTCGGATGATGCTATGGATAAGAGGAATGATGGCGGGTTTATGCCGTTTACCGGTGAAGGCCCGCAGGAGTTTGAGTTTAAGTACAGCGCATTCGGGGACAGTACCGATAAGTTGTCGAAGGTCGGCGTAATTCAGTGTATGCTGATAATAGGTGATAAATGCGTAGTAGAAAAACGCCCTGGGCAGCTTCTTGGAAGCGATAAGGTGGCAGGAACAGGCAATGGGCAGCTATCGGATTATGTTTGGATGAAGTATAAGACCAGAGAGGAATGCTCATCTGATGATGAATACTACCAGCAGAGTTTCTCGGTGGGATTCGACCCTAAGATTGGGGATAAAATCATCGGTACAGAGTTTTCTGTGCAGAATAATCTGAGCTATACGGATAATGTGGATGCAGATGGAACAGCCATTCCGGTTCGCATGAGCGACAAGGTGCATGGTGCTGTAAAGTTTATCATTCTTGGTCCCGTCAACAGCGTGTGGGAAGAAATCGTCCGACGACATCCTACAGCCTTTCGACATACAAAGTGGTCGAGCAATACGAAGCCGATTCTTTCCCATGTGAGCGATATTCTGTTGGAAGAGTTCGAGGTGAAGGTTGTAAGCGATCATGGTAAGATTGGCAGTGATGGTGCTGAGAACGACCAGGTATATCTGAGCGACACGAAAGAAGATTTCGTGAATGTCAAAGATGATCTTGAGATGAAAATCACTACAGCTCTGACATCTGAGGAATGCAAGGCGCTCGGTGTAAAGAATGGCATTAGTCTTTCTGCGCCGCTGAATGTTGACACAGAACTGAGTTTGCTAGGTATTTATAATAGTAGCAATGGTGAATTGGCAAAGCCGGAGCAGCACTATGTCAATGACTACTGGCAGGAATGGCATGAGCCAAGAGTTGTTATGGAACAGAATCTGATGGATGAGTTCGGGAATGTTTCTCCATTCTATCTTTATCGCCATCCTGCAATCGGCAAGACATTCCATGTTCAAGGCATCAGCTACAATTTAACCAGTGGTACTGCTCAGATGACAATTAAAGAGATATTCTAATTACATTCTAACAATATTATAAAGTCGTATGATAGAAACAAAAATCATAGTTAAACCCAAAGGAAATTCCGGAACAGGTAATGGTTCCGGAGCATCCGGCTATGGAGGTGAGTATGTGTCTGAAGCTGATTATGCTGCTAGAGCCGGTAAGGCAAAGAAGGCGGAGTCTGCGGATCTGGCTATGCGTGCTAATACGGCTAATACTGCTGATCGTGCCAAGTATGCGGATAAGGCGGGAGAACTTGACGGAGAAGCAGAGGTCTTGCAGAGATATATCCGCAAGGATATTGATGATATAGCTCAAGGAACGGTAACTTGGGAGAAGGTACAGAAGCTTCTAAATGGGCTAAGTATAGGTGATAATGCCGGCTCTTGGATTATAGACCCTGAAAAGCATTCTCGCTTATTTACTGATTATCTTGACGTAACAAGATTAGCGAAAATTGGCAATAAGTTCGTTTTCGATAATGAGAAAGATTTCTCTTTTGATAAGGAAGGCAACATCATCGCTCACTCCATCTCTTCTGATGGGGCGAGTGAGGAGAACGGTAAGGGTTTTACCATCCTTCAGAAGGATCCTCTTACCAACACCTATAAGCTCTGCATCGATGAGGTCATCGCTTACACCGTGGCTACAGTCGGTAAGCTCTTCGTGAACGGAAACTCTCGATTCGGAGGAGAATTGTCAAGCAGGCAGTTTATCTCCGGATTTCTTGGAGGTTTGGGCTGGAGTATCTATAATACACCAGCGACCAATGCCGCGGGAGAGCAGGAAAACAAATGGACGGGAGAGTTTGATAACGTCATCGTGAGAGGTTCACTCAGAGTCTTCGAAATGATTATCTCCCAGCTTCTCGGCGAAAACGACAACCGTATCTTCACCGGCATGATGGAAGTTGACCATTACGACCCAGAATTGGGTAAGGTGTATCTCAATACGCAGGATGGCAAGCTCTACAATCCTTTCCGCCGAGACGACATCATCATGGTGCAGCAGTATAATGGTATGCCTTCAGAGGAAAATGATCATTATGTGACCAAGACCTATGAACTGCTGATTACAGATGCCGGTTGCGGCAGCCTTGATGATGGCGACAAGCGATTGGACTGGGTGACGTTCAGCAACTTTACATCCTCTATGGAGGGCGCCACAGCTGAATCTCTCATCAAGAAAAAAGATACCTTTGTACGTGTGGATAACCTCAGTGATTCTCAGCGCAAGGGTATCATTCAGATGATGACCGTTGGTGCGAATACTCCGTACATGGATATTATCTACGGAAAGAAGACTGACCCGAACAATGCGCTGAAGGGAAGACTCGGCAATCTAAAGGGTATCGTTCATCCTATTCTCGGAGAATTGTCGGGATTCGGAGAGTTCTTGAATAACCTCTATGCGGTAGGCGATTTCATCATTCAGCGAACAGGTGAAAGCGTTGATTCTAAGCTTCAGATGCTCGAGAATATGTTTTCCAGCAGATTCTCGCAGACCAGCTACGAGCTTACCAACTCTGATAACTATCTTGAAAATGGTCAATTCTTGGAGCAGGTAAGGGATGATGAAGATACGATCATCTCATGCTGGACGGTAGATTCTACAGATGAGTCGATGTTCTGGGCAGATGCGCTTGGCAATCCATTTATGGTTAATGGCTTGCTCTCGGTAAGCGGAAACCGCAAGGTGTCGATAGATAAGGTGGACGGAAGGCAAGTGCTGCGCTTGCAGAACTGCGGAGTGAAGCAGCTGAATGCCCATATCAAGCAGCCGGGTACTCATAAGGAGTATCAGCAGCCTAGCGGCTCGACTGGGGATAATGGCTTGAAGACGACGGCTACAGGCAGCACTGATGTACAGGATAAGCTCTACATCAGCATCCGTATCTTTGTCAAGACTGCGGGAACGCTGACCATCGGTTTCGAGGGCTGCTCATCGGTATCGGGCAAGAGCAATACGCTGACTGCCCAGAATATCGCCGTGCCTTACTCGGGAGACTGGACTAATATTCCTCTCGAGGGTGTATGGAATGGAACCGGTGATTTCGCTATCCGCTATACTGGTGACTGCTATATCGCCATCGCTTCGATTACCGGTAAACCTCTCAGCGAGTTTTCGAAGAGCGTAAGCACCCAGATTATTCAGACCGCCGAGAACATCAAGTTACTGGGCGAGAATGTTGATAATGTGAATGGCAAGACTACAAAACTTGGAATTGAACTGGATGCAGAAAAGGGTGAAATCCGACAGTACGTTAAAGAGACGGATGAGAAGAATCGAAAAGATACGTCTTCGCAGATTACCCAAACTGCTGACAGCATCACCTCATCTGTGGATGAAAAGCTGTATGGAAAAGATGGCGTATTAGAAACTGCTAGGTCAGAAATCAAGCAGACTTCTGATAGCATCACGAGCACCGTGGAGGCAAACAAGAAAGATGCAGACGGAAAGTTCACATCCGTGAATTCAAGCATCAGTCAGCATGCGGATGAGATAACTAGTCTAGTTAGCAGTGTTGATGCTTTTACCTTTGCACCCAGGAATCAAGTTAGGATATTTGGTTAATGGGTGTTAAG
>UQWP01000096.1 GCA_900544825.1 uncultured Prevotella sp.
CGGAAAATTATAGATAGAAAAAGGGTGCGTCATGGACTTATGACACACCCTCCTTACCGTCATTTATATAAATGGCGGTTTACATTTGTGCATCTTTTAGATTTTCCCCCCAAAAAACTTGCGGATTTCAAATATAATATGTATCTTTGCATCCGGAGATTATGAAATCTTCGTTACGTAAAATTCATAATTCAGTAAATGCTTATGGTACAGACTAATCCGTTTCTCATAGAAGGGTATTTATCCCCAGATTTCTTCTGCGACAGGGTAGAAGAAACCGCCTTGCTTACACGGCATCTAACCAACCGATGCAATGTGGCATTGATAGCACCACGACGATTGGGAAAGTCGGGGTTGATTTATCATTGTTTCTATCAGAAGGAAATCCGGGAGCAGTATCATTGCATATATATTGATATTTACGATACCAAAAATCTCGGGGAGTTTGTTTATGCTTTGGGCAAGGGGATTCTTGCTGCATTGAAACCCAAGGGCAGAAAGGTGTGGGAGTTCTTCCTGAATATGCTTCAGTCGCTGAAATCTACCATTTCTTTTGATATCAACGGAAATCCGGAATGGAGCGTGGGCATCGGAGATATTCAGTCGCCTGATATTACGCTGGATGAGATCTTTGCCTATCTTTCCCAGGCAGATAAGCCTTGCCTGATAGCCATTGATGAATTCCAGACCATTGCCGGTTATCCTGAGAAAACGGTGGAGGCTACGTTGCGCAAGCGCATCCAGAACTGTCATAACGCTAACTTCATCTTCTCTGGTTCCAAGCGCCACATGATGGCACTGATGTTTACCTCCAGGTCACGTCCTTTCTATCACAGTTCGAGCATCATGGGATTGGAGGCTATCAACGAACAGACCTATCTGGAGTTTGCCAACCATCATCTGTCTAAGATCAGCAGGGAGATTTCTGCGGAAGCGTTCTCCTATCTTTATCATCGTTTTGATGGTATTACCTGGTATATTCAGTATGTGCTCAACATGCTCTATACTTCGATTTCAGATTCCAGGGTTCTGGGTAAGGAGGATGTGGAATATTGCATAGAGAGCATTCTTTTGCAGCATCGCTTTGCCTATCAGGCTTTGCTGTTCCAGCTTACCAGCAAGCAGAAGCAGGTGCTCATCGCCATAGCCAGGGAGGGAAGTCCTTCCTCGCTGATGTCGCAGGAATTCCTGCATAAATATCGTCTGGGTGCCAGTACCGTGCAGGGGGCCGTGAAGACCTTGCTCGAAAGAGATTTTATCACGCAGGATGAGGGAGTATATCAGCTATGCGATAAGTTTCTAAAATTAAGTTTAAAGGAAGATATATAGGGCATTTATAACAGATAAGCCACAGATGAGCCACAGATAAGCTGTTGTCTGATTATTTCGGCAGCGAGATGGTGAACTCCGACCATTTGTCTTTCTCGCTCTTCACGCTTATCTTGCCGCCATGGGCGTTGATTACCTGCAGCACGTAGTTCAGACCGATACCGAAGCCGCCACGGGTCTTGCGAGCATCCTTTTCGTGCTCTGCGGCGCGCTCAAAGCGGTTGAAGATGGTCTTCAGCTCGCTCTTGGCTATGCCGATACCCTCATCAAAAACTTTGATATAAACGTTTCTGTCATTCTCCAGGGTAGAAATCTCAATGTTGATTTCCTCCTTCGAGTATTTGGTGGCGTTATCCACCAGGTTGCTGATTGCCTCCTTCAGATATTCCTCGTCGGCTAGGGCAGAGGTGGCTCCAAACCGGGTGGTGATATGAATCGGTTTTGCCGATTTCGCCTTGTATTTATCCACCACATCCTCTATCATCGCCTCCAGATTCACCTCCGCCTTCTGGATATGCAGCTTGCCGTGCTCCAGTTTCGAGATGGTGAGCAGGCGGTTGATGAGGGCAAGCAGATGCTGCGCCTCGTCTTCTACGATGCAGAAATATTTCTCCTTCATTTCTGGCTTCTTCTCCAGCACGCCGCTGTGCAGATACTTGGTTCCCATGATGATGGAGGTGAGCGGCGATTTCATGTCGTGAACCATCGCATAGGAGAAGTCCTCGCGCAGCAGTCGCACCCTTTCCTGCTCATCGATGTAGTTGATCTGGTCGATGAGGCTCAGGATGATCACCACCGTGGTGAGGAGCGAAGTGAAAACGGTGAACTTGCTTTCGTAGAAGGCTGCGAGTAATGCCTGTGCCCTGATATCCGGTGCCAGGTTCCAGGGCGTCTCAAACCCCATTTGGTGAACGGTCATCTGGAAAGAGTTCCACATCCAGAACAGCTGCATGCAGAGCACGGCTATCAGCGCCGTGGTACTGAGAACCTTGGCTCTATTCGTTTTCATCTTTCACAAGCATTTCAGGCAGTTTCCTGCTCAGGGCAGCGAATCCGCCTATGGTTAAGGCTGTACCGGCTATCAGGAGCAATATGCCGAGCAATTTCGATTCAAATTGGAAGGGAAACAGATTGGATACGAAATAGAGCACGATGAGAATGATGGTGCTGCGCGTCTTGCTGTATATCCAGCTGCAGTAGCAGAGGGTGATAAAACCGAGCACGGTAAGATCTACATTGATGTCACCACTAGGTGTTGCCGACATCATGCTGGCAGGCAGCATCATGATTGAAAGCGTGAGCAGCTGCACCCATCTCTTCTTGCCGCAGCGGATCAGTTCCTCCTGAATGGCGCCGAAGAAGATATAGACTGATATAAACGATCCGATGATGTTCCAAGGCAGGAAGCCGAGATAGCTCATCTCCATCATCTGCTTGGGCAGGAAGTCGAGATGGAAGAGATTCATGATGGAATAGAAGACCATGGTGATGCCCAGAATCGGCATGGTGCAGATGGTCATCGCCTTCCATTTGGCGGCAGGAATCACCTTTCCAAGCGAGAACCTGGAGAATTTGTAATGTCCGAAGGTAAGCCATACGATGAGTATGCCCAGAAATCCGATGACCATCATAAACGGATAGATGGATTCCTCCAGCCCTTCTATCTGCTGGCTGTGGGAGCCCGAATGCATGTTCATTGCCATGTAGAGTCCCACCAGGAATCCTCCCAGGAAGATGGTGATGAGATATTCCGCCAGGAACAGTATGTAGTATAATATCGCTTTCAGCATAATGATGTCTTTTCTTCTTTATTCTAATTTGATTCTCGTATAATGTTATGCGGGGGTAGGGGAATGCTTATTCTGCGATAAGCTTGAATCCCACTCCTCTGATGGTTTTCAGTTCTACGGCAGGCTCGTCTTCCAGTGCAGTACGGATTTTCTTGATGAATACATCCAGGCTTCTGGAAGCGAAGTAATCCTTGTCTTCCACGCCCCAGAAGCGGCTCAGTACGGCTTCCCGGCGCACCACCTCGTTCTTGTTTACTGCCAGCAGTTCGAGGATTTTTGCTTCCCGTGCGGTAAGCATTTTCTCGCTGCCTTGCTGCGTATCTTTCAGTGAGGCGTGGTCGGCATCGAGCGTATATCTTCCCAGCTTGATCTGGCTGCTGGCATTCTCGCTGCGTTTTCCCGCTTTCAGCTGGATGAGGCTGTGGATATGCGCATCCAGCTCTTCAGGGATGAAAGGCTTCTTGATATAGTTGTTGGCTCCTGCGGCATACCCAGCCTTCAAATCCTTGGGCGAGGTGAGACCGGTGGTAAAGAGGATGATGGTTTCTCCATCAACCTCCCTGATGTTCTTCACCATCTCGATGCCATCCATGATGGGCATATCGATATCGGAGACGATGACATCTGGCTGAAAGTCTCTCCACGCCTTCAGTCCTTCCTTGCCGTTAACGGCAGTTTTCACTTCATATCCTCCGATGATATCCTCGAAGCAGCTTTTCTCCATATAGGCGAGGTTTTCATCATCCTCAACCAGGAGTAACTTAGTATCAGCCATAATCTTATCCGTTTTTGATGATTACAGCTGCAAAGGTACATATAAATTTTAATAAAGCCAAACTTTTGGTTGGGCTTTAACCTAAAGATAACAAAAAGGATATGGAAAAAAATGTGTATCGAAGGATAATTTTCTAACGTAAAACTAACAATTTATTAACATGATATTTTCAAAAACTAGAGTAATTTTGTACACAGAAAATATTTCGAGTTATGTTTTATAATATAATATTGTTTATCATGAATACAAAAGTAAAAATTAAAAACTTAAGTGAGAAAGAAATGGTGATGAATTTTGCAGGTGACAACTGGGCGAGTCAATTTGTGCAGTGGTTAGGAGCGCAGTATCACCTTGGAGTAGATCGCTATATGCGACAAATTGAAAAAGAAATGGAGGCAGGCACAGCTTGGCGATTAACGGATTAAAAATGAAAGCCTATATAAAGAAACACTTTGTTTGTGGGGGAGTAATACTGTTGTGTTATGTTTATCTTCTTACTCATGAAATAAGTGATGCAGAGGTTTATGGATTTTGGGCTGGTCTATGGCAAGGGGGGATTTTTCTACCAAAATTCATCATCTCTTTATTTTTAGATAACGTAAAATTTATTGCTGAAAATAGAACTTTAGGATACGACATTGCTTTTTTCTTCGTAAATATCGTTTCTTTATTCTACTTTGTAGCGGTAATCATTAAATCAAAAAGGGAGAAGCTTTGATGCTTCTCCCTTTTTGATTTAATGATACTTTGTTTGATTATCCACACTCTGCCAACCTTTTTGGAAATCATCAACAATTCCACAAATAGTGTAAATAATTCCTATAGGTCCAAAAAACTTGTCAAAGATACCACCTGCGAATACAGCAGTCATTTCTTTCGTAGAAAGATCTTCCATTCTTAATTTTTCCATTGTTTTTAATTTTTATTTGTTAAACATGATTATATTTCATCAAATTGTTCGTGCCACAACCGACTATAGATACCATTTAATGCTAAAAGCGACTGGTGATTACCTGATTCCGCGACTTTACCTTGATTTAGAACAATAATATTATCTGCAGTTTTTATTGTGCTTAGACGATGAGCAATAACTATGATTGTCTTGCCTTGTTTGGCTAAGGAATCAAGTGCTTTCTTAACATATCGTTCAGAAATGGAATCAAGTGAAGATGTTGCTTCGTCAAAGATAAGAATCATAGGATCTTTGTATAAGATTCGAGCGATAGCTATTCGCTGACGTTCTCCACCAGAAAGGCTTGCGCCATGTTCACCTATAGGAGTGTTGTAGCCATTCGGTAAACTGTCTACAAAGTCTTTTAAGCCTAATTGGTCTATGATATTGGTTATCTTTTTCATATCAGGATTGAAATCTCCTAATGCAATATTCTCTATAACAGTACCGGCGAATAGTTCTATCTGTTGTGGCACTGAGCCTACATAACGGCGCAAACTTTTATTGGTTAGGCGTTGAACCATATAACTGCCAATGTATATCTCTCCCTCTTGTACAGAATAAATATGTTGTAAAAGAGAAACCAATGTCGTTTTCCCCGAACCACTTTCCCCAACTATAGCTGTAGTCTTGCCTGTCTTTATTCGCAAGTTTAGTTTTTCAAAGACCTGTTTTCTAGAGCCATATCGGAAATATACATTCTTGAAAACTATGTCTCGTATCATGTCTGGTTCAAGATCGAAACTCAAGATACTCTCTTCTTCAACTTCTAGATCCATAATTTGGAACAGACGGTCTGCGGCAATCAGCGCATCTTGTATGGTCTGATTTGAGGTAATGAGTGAACTTATAGGAGAGATGACATATCCCACCAAAGTATAGAAAAGCATTAAAGTTCCAGGTGTAATCGTCTTGCCTATAACCAAGGAACTGCCCACCCATAATACCACGATGGTGATACCTGAAGATACGAATTGTACACCATTATTCGCCAAGATAGAACCATATATGCTACAGAAAGTATTCTTCAATAACACGACAAAACGGTTTTCTGTCTTGAGATTGGCAAAGTTTTCTACACCAAATCGCTTGATGGTTGCTATAGAGTTGAGTGACTCAACAAGTTGAGACTCTAAATCGGCGCTACTCTCCATTATTTTTCGTTGATACTTACGATTGAGACAGTTGAACCCCCAGAATATCAGTAAGAATAATGGGGCGGACGCAAGTGTTATCAATGCTAATTCCCACGAGTAAACAAACATAAGGAATACAGAGAAAACCAGTATCATTATATTTACTGTAAGGTCGATGGAAACATTATTGATAAAGTTTCTTATCTTTACAGCATCGTTAACACGAGAGATAATCTCTCCTACTCGCATAGTGTCGAAAAAATGTTGAGGAAGATGTAGCAAATGTTTGTAGTAGCCCAAGATGAGAGCAGCGTCGATACGCTGACCTGTTTTGAGAGCAATGATGCTCTTCATTGAGCCGATGAAGGTGCGCAATATTAGCAAAAGAATCATGATAATACTCATCAAGTTGAGCAAATTAAGATTCTCGTCAACCAATACGTAGTCGGTTATTTTACCCACATATATAGAGACAGAAAGCCCCAATATACTATAAACCAATGCGCCAAACAAAGCTTGCAGCATCATGCTCTTGTGTGGAGATAATAATTTCAAGAATTTTATGGTTATACTTGTCTTTTTGTTCCCTTTCTCGAAAGTCTCATTAGGCTCTAATAAGACTAGGATACCTGTCCATATTTTCTCGAATTCTTCACGGGTAGCCTTATGTATCTTGCCATCTGCAGGATCCATATAGGTAACACCTTTCTTACTTATTTTATAGAGCACGATAAAATGATGAAGTACCCTTTTGACAACGATATGGGCGATGGCAGGAACAGGTATCATGCCGATAACATCATACACACCTCGTACCCCCTTAGCAGAGAATCCTAGCTTTTGTGCAGCCTCAACCATACCGAGGATATTTGTGCCTTTCTGATCTGTATAGGCATATTGGCGTATTCTTGCTACAGGTACTTTCAGGCCATAATAGGCACACACCGATGCTAGGCAGGCTGCCCCACAGTCTGTAGTATCATATTGTTTTATCTTAATGCTTCTTTTCATCATCATAACTATCTATTCTGTAATATATTGGGTAGGATTAATCCATTCGTCTATGTTTTGGTATAGTATGTCAAACAGAGAGCGTTTGGTTATCATAAATCTCACGTTCGCCACCATTCCTTTCTTTAGGTATCCTTCCATGCCTGTTTTCTTCATGACGAGAAAATTTTGTTGCAATTGGCATTTTACCTTAAAGTAAGTGTTTCCTTTCTCTCCCGACATATAATCGGACGATATATAGATGACAGAGCCCATGACGGTGCCCCACTCGTTATAATTGAATGAGGTGATTTGAGCCTTAATAGGCATGCCTACAGAGATATAGCCAATATCGTTGGGCGAGACGTATGCCTCTACATATATGGTGGAATTAGGGCTGACGCTACAGATAGATTGACCTATCTGTACGCTGCTCCCACCGTAGATTCCAGAAAATTGCTCTATGGTGCCATCTACCGGGCTACGTAGTTCATACATATCTTTAACCTCAGCCTTTTCTTGATTTTGGGCAGATAGCATTTCCTTAAATTGGTTTTGATAATTGTTCAGTTCTGTTTGCCAAGTACTTAGCTGAGACTCTACTAGAGATGCAAATTCCTCCTTTTTGCTTTGATAAGTAAAAAGATACTTCTCATATTCTTCCTCAGAGACAAGCGAGTTGTCGAATAGTATTTTTTCTCTGTTATATTCTCTTTTGGCTTGTTCGACGGCAACCTGTAATTCTTGTTTTTTGCTTACAAACAGTTGGTATTCCTGTAGGCGAGCAGGTGAACGAAAAACAGAAGGTTTACCGCCAAGAGACAAAGTCTTCAAGTCGGCAATATGTTCTTCGTAATCTCTTAATCGATTGTCTTGATAGTTAATTTTTTCATGAGAAGAAGAGGCACGAAAGCGAAGAAGAATGTCTCCTTTCTTTACCTTCTGCCCTTCATAAACATATACTTCATTTACTATTCCCGAGATTGTCGCCTTGATTTCCGTTTTCTCGATGGCTGGTCTTAGGACACCATTGCTTTGGATGGAAATATCAACATAGACGAATGGCAACAGAATGAATGCCAAGACTATGGTTGCTAAAACCACCCAATAAATGGTTTGAGACTTTGTTGTGTGTTGATAGATATAGGTCTCAATGCTATTCTCTATCCAATCTGGAGGTAAAATCATATGCACGGTTTTATATCCATTGTGAGCATATCTATAATTCTTTTACTATCTTTACTAATGTTTAGTTTATGTGAGAAATATAGAATATTCTATTATGAAAATATATTTTTAAAACACACAAAAGGGAACTCTGGCGATTTTCCATATGTTCCCTTTTGTTATTGCAATGAGAGACTCTAATTTGGTCTCTCCATAGGAGGAATATCTACACAACACCAGATAGTTCCGTCTTTAAAAATATCTGGAAGTTTGATAGGTGGATTAATGCCACCATCGTGTTCAACACTCTCTTTCTTGCTTAAAGGGATAAGCCCTATTTCTTCAAGTTTTTCCATGACTATAATTTTTTAATGATAAGTACGAAGTCTACCTTGTAGCAAATCGCATTCTTTAGATAGTCTTATTCTATTTTTGATTTAAAGTAATTTGCTATTTTTATAGCAAGCAAAAGTATTATGTATGAGAATAGACAACATGCAATGTTTATCACTAGGCAAGCCCATGCACCCCACTTGGGAGTGAAAATGATGATGCTACAAATTAGTGCTGATACTAACAATAAGTTCAACCAATTCCCTTTACTATAAAAAGTCTTGATAAAACTATAGGCAATAGGCAAATAGAAAAAAGATTCTATAGCTCTATTTGTGATTGTATTTTCATTATATATGTTTGATAAAATGATAGAAACAATCAACAATGTCAAGCCGATTAAAAAGTTATACTTTTTCATTATGTTAGTTATTTTTGCAGTCCAAATATAAGGACTGCAATATTAATAATCAGCCATACCTTCTCTAAAGCCTTTTTTTACTGAGGCTGAGGTTTCTCCCCAATGCCAGACACAATCGTAAACGATACCACCAGCTAGTGCACCTAACAAAAAAGGACCTATGGCAAAACCACCATTATTATTCGTCATCTCTGTTTTTGACAAACTCTTTAAATTTATTGTATACCTCAGTTCGGGATAATAAGCTCTGTCTAAAGGCTTTATCATGTATTTATA
>UQWP01000097.1 GCA_900544825.1 uncultured Prevotella sp.
ACAACGAAACTTTTTGGATGTCACAGAAAAGGATGGCTGCTTTGTTTGGTGTTGACGTAAGAACAATCAGCTATCAGGGTTAACATCATTCGGAACTCCGTGGTGTGTAGGTCGCTGATTAAATCACGGCTGATGATGTTGCCATTGTTCTCGATTACAACGGCAGCACCACCAGCTCGCTCTTTATGGCCATAATCACATGAGCCACCTATCCAAACGTAATATGTAGAAATATCTTGTGTCATTGCCAACAACTAGTCTTCGTCTATACGTTCAATTTTGAATATGACAGGTCTTGTTCCGTCAGAACAGCAGCATATCATTTCGTTTTCACGCTTCATCCATCCTTTCATGATAGAACCACCCTGAAGTCCAGTATATATATATCGTGAAATGGCATCCCAAGCCTCGGAACAATGTGGCATTTAGGGCCTCCTGCTACAGTATTTGGGTCAGCTGATGTTTTTACGAGTGTATTCAACCCTCCATGCCAGAAGTGGTCGTTCTTTTCGTTGCGCTCAAAAAAGAACTCATCACCAATGTTGTAGCATGGACACATTCCTGCTTTGGGGTCTGCACAATACTTTTGCTGCAATTCTGGATAGATTTTTTTGTCTATCACCGTTACTTTTACTTTATGCTTCATTTTACTTATTAATTATTTGATATTTAAACTATTGAAAGAATATTGTTCGAATAAATCTTGTACCAACTGAATTGTTGTAACTGTCTAATTCCATTGCTCTTGATTTCTTTCTCATTTTTATCCAATTAATTTAATAATCTGTTTATCCGAAGCATCAGGCAGGATTTCTTTCAGATGCTCGAAAATCCTCTGATAAGATTCTTCGGGAGTGCGGTTGCATTGGCAAGCCTCCCTGCCATAGAGATCTTCGGGAGTATTGAGCAGCGACCATCCCCAGCCATATTCGTGATTGTGCTTGTCGCGAGGGTAGATGAAATCCTCGGTCACGATATAAGTCGCCATTTCCAGTCGGGTGAGATAACCGTCAAACTTGCTTCTCATTCCCTTACCCGTGAAACCGCAGGCTGCTCGAAGTTCTCTCGTGATGAGACTGCCAGTAGATTGAAGCGTGCTGAGAATGGCTCCTTCTATCGATTCTTCATCCGGGCAAGGAAACTTGCTTCTTCTGTAGTTGCAGAAATCCGGCCACCATTCCTGGCTGATGAACCCTGCTTTCTTGTTAAAGAACTTTCCGTACATACACGGCATTTCCTGCACAATCTCGCCCTTCCATTTCCATAGTGGCCAGTCCCAACCACCTTCAGGAAATGTTACATAACCGCAGTCTTCCGCCACGATGTCTTCAGCAGAGAATCCTTCAATTCCACTATCAAGGAGAGGGAGGAAGCCGATTTTCTGAATCAGCTCCATCATGCCTGTTGCTGAATATATTTCTGGAAAATTCATGTTCATTTATTTTTATCCGTTGTACTTAAATACCTTGACCATTTCCTTGTCGCCACCCACGAGCTGGCTGCATCTGTTCAGCATTCCGGTGTCAGAGAAACCGCATTTTTCCAAGACTCTTCCCGATGCAGGATTGCCTGTAAAATGATCTGCCCAGATGTTTTCGAAATGCTTCACTTGGACGCAGTAGTCGAGCATCAGCTTCAAGGCTTCGGTGCAGATTCCCTTGTTCCAATAAGGTTTTCCTACCCAGTAGCCCACCTCGCAGTCGTTTTCTCCGATAGAGATATTGCTGTTTTCATGGGTGTAGTAGCCGATGCAGCCGATAGCCTCGCCTGTCTCTTTCAACACAATCGCCCATGTCGTTTCATTATGGAAGAATGTCCGGATAATCTCCCTGCTTTCTTCTACAGACTTATGTGCCGGCCATCCTGCTCGTGGTCCCACATCAGGGTCGGAGGCGTACTTGAAGAGCGCCTCTGCATCAGATTCCTCCCAATAGCGAAGTAAAATTCTTTCTGTTTCCATTATGATCTTTTTATCAATCTCCAAGTCTGAGCATACTTTGTACTAGCTATATTAATCTACGAATAACCTTGCATGGTACACCTCCAACTAGAGTATTTGCATCAACATTTTGGGTTACTACAGCTCCTGCGGCTACTACAGCTCCATCTCCAATAGTTCCACCTCCAAGAATAGTTGCATTAGCACCAATCCAACAGCCATTTCCTATGGTAATTGGCAAGGCATATGTGCGCCAACGGTATTCTCCAGAATTAGGATTCCAATTCTTGGTGAGACGCTCATTCAGGTCAACAGGATGAGAAGCTGTATTAATCTGTACTCCTGGAGCTATAAGCACGTTATCGCCTATGGTTATCTTATTGCAGTCTATCAGCATACAACGATAATTGATGCTTACATTGTTGCCAATAAATATATTGTCACCAAATCCTATAATAATACCATCCCCTACGCTTACATTATTTCCAATACTACCAAACAACTCTTTAAGCATTTCATATCGCTTGCTTCGGTCAGTGTATGGCAGAGAGTTGTAACGCTGCATCCATTCTGTAGCCAAGGATTTACGTTCTATAAATTCGGGCGAATGGCAGTTATAAAGCATACCTGCCAAACACTTCTCTGATTCTGTTTTCATAATCATCGCCTTTTTTATGTTATTATCAATTCATTCAGTTTATCCTCTCTGATAATCTTCGGCTGAGCCTTGCCAGCAAGAATGAGAATCTTCTTGCCGTTACGATAGATATGAAGCTGTCGTGAGCGAACCACGGCTGTCAACTCCTCATCATTCTGCATGGCTTGCCAGATAGGATAATATACACCCTCAGGTTCAAACAACTTCTTTTGAAGATGCGAACAGAGATTTGTTGTATCAATAGTCATTTATTTATTCTTTATCATTTCATTAAATGCATTCCATTGCTTCTCAAATGACAAATCTTTTTCTGCCGAATCAAAGTAACTGATGTTGAGATTTTTCTCCTTAGGATTCCAGTTGCCGCAAATTCTGCCATCATGGGCGATAACAGGAAAGAAAATGCCATTATTAGTGTATGCAGACGGCATTTGATGCGGATGAATCACTAATTCCCGGCTTTTATAACCAATCAGATATTCATCAAAGGGAGCAATCAGATGAGTCTTTCCACTTCTGAATCCACGTGTTCGACATGATTCATGCAGATAGAACCGATAGTCTTTCCATTTTTCAATCCTCAGTTCTGAACCAAGCAACTCAATGCCTCGTTGGCAATCAGAAGTGCTCAGTCCTGACCACCAGACGTAATCTTCGAATGTGGCTGGCGAATGGCTCTGAAAATATTTTCTTGCCAGAAGCATCAGCATTTCATCACGTTCCAGCTTGGCTGTTCGGGCAACTTTCTTCTCCGTGAGACTGTAAGTTGCCTTTGTTGGAAGAAGATTACCGCTGCAGAAAGTACCGTTCAATTCGTTAAAACGAATGTGGTAGGATAGGCGATGACTGTCCATGATGATGCCTCTTTCGAGCAAAGCGTCGTTCAGGTCTTTGCTTGTCACAGACTGCATCTCTTCGGTTTTTTGAACGAATATCTCGTGAATCTGATTGAGCTCAGAATCATCGATACTGATTTTATTACTCTTCATCCATCCTTTTACAACAGAAGTTGCCTTAGGTGAAATCAGGTCCAGCATCCACCAATAGTCTTCATTTGAAACCAGTTGCCAAGTGCCACGCAGCAGGTGAAGACGGACTATCTCACCCTCATCGAATGCTTTTTTGAAAGCTGTAGAAGAAGGTTTGCGGGTACGCATCATCACTGCCCATCTTACCATCCGGTAATCCTGGGCTTGCATGGCCCCAAAATGAGACACCACCTTTTGGGGAGTATCAAATTGAGGGCAGATGAGCTGCTGTGAAAGCAGGCGTATTGCTATTGGATTCATTGTTCTTGAGTCGCTTAAATTACGTTGATTATTTCAAGGTCTTGCCGTCAGAGAAAGCGTTACCTACTTTGTCGCCCAACTGGATATAGCCATGATGAATAGGGTCGAAGACAATCAGCTCCATCTTCTCCATGTCAGGATTTCCGTCTTCTGCCAGATACTTCTCATCTACAAGAATATTGACGATTTCGGCAATGAGATAATAGCCGGTTTCGCTTTCGTCGTACTTCTCCTTGATGCGGCACTCCAGGGTCATCGGGAAATCGGTGAAAACTGGAGCGTTGACCATTGTCGCCTTCTCAATGTTCCATCCCGTTTTCTCCATCTTCTTTGGGTCGTTCTTGGCAGAAACAATGCCCACGAAATCAGAAGCCACCATGGTTTTCTTGGTTGCGAAGGCAACGGTAAACTCGCCGCCAAGCTTCAGGTTGCCTGTGGTGACGTGATTTCCCATCGAAATCATAATCTCCTTCATGTCCCACTGTCCTGCCCAGGCAGCGTTCATTGCGTTGGCAACTCCATCCCTATTATATGTGCCGATAATCAGCACAGGCTGTGGTGCAAACCACGGCTTTGGTGAAAAACTTTTCATATGCTTCGTTATTTATTTTGTTATTAATTCATGAGTAAATTCTTGTTGATTTCTTGCCATTCCTGATGCTCCTCCAGATGATTGGTCTTTACCAGTACGCTCTGGAAACCGAAGTTTCTGCCTGCTTCGGCATTCTCTTTACGGTCATCGAAATAGAGGGTGGTGGCAGGATTCAATCCTGTCTGCTGCGTCATCTCTTCATAGATTTCGACGGATGGCTTCTCTTTCCGCATGGCGTATGAGAGGAACACCTCATCAAACAACTCGTCCGTGGAATATCCAAGCTGCTTCATCAGACTGACCGACTTCTGCCAAAGCGTGTCGTTGATGTTGCTGAGCAGATAGACCTTGTACTGCTTCCGAAGCTTGACCAATGCTTCCAGTCTTTCCACGGGCAGATTGCCACACAGCTCTTCCAGGACTTTCTCAATATCCTCGGTTGTGGTTCCTTTGCTGCAAAGGCTCAGCATCTCTTTCAATGTTTCTGATTCCGCTACAAGACCATTAATATATTGGTGCATCAGTCTCTTGATTTTACGGACATGGATTAGTCGCTTGAACGCCGTTACGCCCAGACTCTCCATGGCTTTCACAACAGAAGCATCATCAATGTTCACGATGACACCTCCATAATCAAAGACGAGTGTTTCTATCTGTTGCATAGTTGCAGAATTTATTTCTTTACGATTTCTTTTCCTGCTGCCAGCCAGCCATTAAAGCCGGAATCGAGTTCTATTACCTGATAGCCGTTCTTTGTCAATATAGCTGCTGCATTCTTGCTTCGCTTGCCGCTTCGGCAGTTCACGGCGATAGTCTTGCTCTTGGAAAGAGTGGCGGTGGCCTTCTGCGCGAAGTCTGATTTCAGTACGTCAATGTTGATTGCGCCACGAATATGTCCATCGGCAAACTCCTCAGCGGTTCGTACGTCGAGACGGATTACTGTGGTGTCAGCAATAGCTTTCTCATAGTCATTTACCGACAGACTCTTATAGCCTTTATTTTGCGCCTGGCAAGAAAACAGGCTTGATAGCATAGTAATGATGCTCATGATAAATATTTTCTTCATATTATTCTGTTTATTTTTTATGTCAAGAATGGATCAAGCGTAGCCAGCAGTTCGGCTTTATCTACCACACCGCTTGTGCGCCACAATACTTCTCCGTTTCGGAAAAGCATCAGCGTAGGCACGGATTGGATGCGGTATTGGCTTGCTGTTACGCCGTACTTATCTACATCTACCTTGATGATTCGGATGCGGTCGCCCAATACACTCTTCACCTGTTCCAGAATGGGGTGCATCGCCTTGCAAGGTTGGCACCATGTAGCAAAGAAATCGACCAGAACAAGCTGGCCACTGTTTATTACGTTATTAAATGTCTCCATAATTATTTATCTATTTCCGTGAAACGATTGAAAGTTTGCCGAAAACTCCATCATCATTTTCTGAGCAAGGGGAGCGTACCATGTCTTCACCTCCTGCTCAGTAGGCGTATGACCGCCAGGAAAATGGAAGGCTTGGTTGTAATGCTCCAGGAAGAGAGGGGAGAAGTGAGCCAGGTTGTCCTGCTCACTCGCCGATTCGCTCCTTCAGAAACTCTGTCATCATGAAATACGGATTGCCGAGCAGGGCAGGAATGCCCACCACCGGAGCCAGCATCTGGGCAAGGAAAGAGCCGCAGCTGTTGCCCAGAAGCAAGTCGGGCTGCTCCCGGTCGATGATGGAGCGAATCTCCTTCAGTGCCTCCTTGGGATGCAAAGGGAGGTCGGGAGTCAGCACCACCGCCGTCCCCTCAAACGCCTCTTTCAAGGCTCTCGCCATCGGACAACTACCCGTGGCGAAGAATCCGTGTAGGAATAATATTTTCTTCATTCTTATATTGTATTGTCAGTACCTTTATGTAGCAAATTGGATGGATTCAGGATTGATTTCTTGTTTCATTCCTTTTTCCTTACTTCCCAATGACCACTATAGCCTCTGCCTGCATACACAATATGAGGCATTTTGGCGATACGACGCTTGATGGTTCTTAATCCTTTTCCCGATAAAGAAGCCAATTCTTCTGTCGTTATTTTAGGATAAACAGCTACTTGGTATTCTATCCATTTATCTAAGTCATCGCCTTGAGTGCCACCTTGAGTGCCACCTTGAGTGCCATCTTGAGTGCCACCTTGAGGGACACCTTGAGTATCACCTTCATTTTCCACAAAGTTTACCTCAATATTGGGATGAGATTCCTGCCAAGCTAAAATCATATTGGGAAATGTGACAGTAAACTGGGCACGGTCGGAGAAGAAGGTTGGGAGCATCTTTTCTTCAAAGTAAGGAAGAGCCTTAATCGGTTTGATGATTTTGCCCATACCCGAACCTTTACGCTCCATATAACCCAACTGAGCAAAGATATCTGCGATAACCGGATTGCGTCTGACAGAAGGAATATCTTCTAAGTTCATAGTCTGGATAAGTCGTCCTTCCGGCATGGAACCTGGAGAATATATCACCATACGGTCATCGTACATATCCACATGCACCTCGCTACCCTGGATAAGATAGTCGCGATGAGCCAATGCATTCACTACAACTTCCATCACGCAACGTTCCATATATTGAGGAATCTCGATGCGCTGCATCGGTTCTTTATACCAAAGTGTACGATTGTTGCGACGGATGAAGGACATGGTGTCTTCGAGAAGAGTTACAAGTCCGCCTGTAATCTCTGCGCTGTCGAGTGCATCGATGCTTCCTCCTGCCTTTGTCTTGCCGTTCCATCTTGTGCAGAATACACGGCTTTGGCGCAATGGACATTCGTCTGCCATCAACAGACCGGCATAGGTAAGTATTCCCTTATTGTCAACCAAGCCAAACGAGCGGTAAAGTTTTTTATCGAAGCTCAGACCATTCCAGGCATAGTAGCGGCTGCGAAGCTTAGAAAATGCATAATCTTCAAACATTTCATCGCTTGGGCGGGCGTCGAATGAAGAGTTGCGACCTCTTAGTACCAAACGCTTATGTTCGGTACTATCAGCTACAACCGATTCGTTGCCAATGCGAACAAAGGTTTCAAGAACGCTGTCGCCTATATAATAATAAGGTGTATCTTCGCCGCCATGCACATGAAGAATGAGCAGTTCCTTGTCTTCTACACGCTCTATCTTCAAGTCGATTTGGGGCATAGGATCAATGCGCTCCTTGATTTTCTGACTGATAAATTCTGCATCAGCCTTGGCATCGTTCACCCCTATGAAAGTATCGTCATCGGCAATACCAAACAATAGGCACCCGCCACCCCCATTGGCAAAGGCACTAACGCTCTTTAGCCAACTTTTCACTTTACGGCGTTCCACTTCCTGCTTCTTGTCGTATTCGGTAGTCTCACCTATGTATTTTGCCATGTCCATGTTTACTTAATTTTATGATTATTCATTATGCACCTATAATCTAGGAGGATAAGCCATGCTCAACTCCCATATTAGCGCAATATATCTGCAAAAATACAAAAAAATATTCAGAAAAATGATTTTATGGATGGATTTTGTTTGCAGGGTGAACTTGATTTAACCTTATTTTATATAAGGTAGAGGGATGTTGAGGGATGTTTTGAAAACCGAAATCCTTAATGACCGAAAATGACCGTGACCTTAATGACCGGATTAATGAAT
>UQWP01000098.1 GCA_900544825.1 uncultured Prevotella sp.
TGTTGAAAGTTCATGTCAGATATGGTTTCCTATGCTGACATTTGCTTTTCTTTCTTTTCCCTTACTTCGGAAAACTGATGTAAAGATAAGAAAATAAACCGAGAAGCGAGAAAAAAAACGGAAACAAGAAACAGTCTTTTATGTCTTTTTAAGAGTGAGTTTGGCAAACATCTGAAAATTCAAATTATCGCTTAAAGCATTGATACTTAGAGTATTTACTTTTATTTGCTTTCTTGTCTTTTCAAACGCATTTTGTAGGACTAAGATATTCTTTACATCTTTGCTTTCACAGTTTTTTTTAAACAGCTATCTATCAACAAGTTTAGGGTGAAGGCAGTTTATAAGCAGAGAATACGATAGTACTCATAGGAGGAGCTGATATTTCCAACAGGAGCAAAAGATACTATCTAGCATCGGCTGACTCGGTTCATCCATATAGATGACTCGAGTCAGCTATATGAATGACTCTAGTCAGCTATATAGATTGCTTGAGTCAACCGATACGAGAAGAGTATTCTCCGTCCTTCTTTACCTGCCAGTTACTCCCACTCATCATTATCAATCATCCTCCTCCACGTAACAACCATTTTCTCTCTTCATCATTCTCCTTTCACCCTCAAACCACTATGCCACAAAGAGTTAACATGTGCGTGAAAGCAAAAAATCATTAAACGCTTACTTTAAAAAAAAGATATTAGACCGCTTTTAGCATTCTTTTATTATTAAAATTTGGTGATTAGAAAGAAAACTCGTATTTTTGCAGCATATATATTAATATTGATAGATATGGAGAAGAAACAAATCATAGAAGCAATGCACAATAGATTGCATGAGATTGATTCTCATGCAAAAGCCATCTTGTTTGGTTCCCGCGCTAGAGGTACTGAACATGAAGGAAGTGATTGGGATGTATTGATTCTTCTAGACAAACCAAAAGTTACGCTTCAAGATTACGATAAGTATTCTTATCCACTAAGAGAATTAGGCTGGGATATTGATGAAATCATCAACCCTGTACTTTTCTCCCAAAAAGAATGGGAGGAGAACCATTATACCTTATTCAATCATAACGTAAATAAGGAAGGAATTGCAATATGATAAAGGGAGTTACAAATTTTACTGCACAACAGCTGGATTACAAGTGCACAACACGCGTTGTGCGAGCGCATAACAGCTGATATGCAAGCGCACAACAGCTGTTGTGCGACTGACGGAAGTGACTTTCCCGGCAACATATACTTACTGTTCCAACAACTTATCCTACTTCTTCCGACAACTTATAAAGGCTTCTTACGATGCTTATTCCTATTGATAAGCAGTTCTAACCCACATCAATAACACCGCTCATTCGTATCAATCAAACCGCTCATCCATATTAGTGCCATTTTTATTTGGTAGTTTAAGAATAAAAGATTACCTTTGTATCGCTAAACAGAAAGAAGAATACGATGGCTATAAAATATGAAATCCATTATCTTCCCAATGCAGGAGGAAATGAAGAGACTCGCCGATTCGCCCATATCTTTGAGCAAACAGCAATGACAGACAAGGAGATGATCAGCCGAATCGCCAGACATAGCTGTCTGGGAGAAGGAGAAGTTTCGTCCGTACTCATGAAACTACGTGATATCATAGAAGAAGACCTGCAGGATGGAAGACGTATCAACATTCCGGAAATAGGTTATCTCTCGCTCTCGGTAGATCTGGATATGGATGACCTGAAACCCGACAATAAAGTGAGAGCTGAATATGTAAGCGTAAGAGGCATCAAGTTTCGCCCCAATGCAGACCTGCTGAAACAGGTGAAATATAATACCCATTTCGAGAAATCACTATATACTTCCCGCTCCTACCCCTTCTCTGAAGATGCTTTGAAAGAGAAAATAAGAGAGTATCTGAAACATAACCGTTCCATCAACCGAAAAGTACTGGAAGAGGAATTTTATATCCGTAAACAGACGGCGCTCAACTGGCTGAAGAAACTGGAAAAATCCGGGTTCCTGATTAAAGAAGGTTCCCAAAATGCTCCGGTTTATTTCCTGGCAGAAAAATAGATACCTGCATCAGGATTATCAGAAATATAACATAATACATAGGATACTCCTAGACATTCTACAATCTAAAGATTTTGGTAATATGTCAAACAAAGTAGATAAAAGAATAACAGAGCAAAGTTCGCTCTACGAACATCTGGAAAAGATGAGCGTAGCTGAACTCACCGCTCATATCAATGCTGAAAACAAGAAGGTGGCTCTGGCGATAGAAGAAGCTTTGCCTGCCATCAACCAACTGATTTCCGCCATCGAAGGGCAGCTGAAGAAAGGCGGAAGGCTCTTCTATGCCGGTTGCGGAACAGGCGGAAGACTGGCTACACTCGATACCATCGAGGTGCAGAACACCTATGGCATCGACGGTTCACAGATACAGGCCATCTTCCCCGGAGGCATCGGCTGCCTTACACAAACCAGGGAATCAAGAGAAGACGACCTGGAGAATGGCTGGCATCAGCTCTGCGACAAGCATATCTCAAAGCATGATTTCGTGCTGGGCTTCTCGGCAAGCGGCACCACTCCCTTCGTGCTCGCCATCCTGAAACATTGCAAGGAGGCTGGCATTCCTACGGGTTGTATCGTAAACAATCCCCACGCTCCCATCGCCCAGGCTGCCGATTATCCTGTAGAAGTCATCACGGGACCGGAGTTCGTAACGGGAAGTACCCGCATGAAAGCCGGTTCATCGCAGAAGATGATTCTGGATATGATCAGTACTTCTCTTCAGATAAGACAAGGACGGGTGGAAGGCAACAAGATGGTGAATGCCAAGCTTATCAATCATAAACTCATCGACCGCGCCTGCCGCATCTTCATGGAACGCAATCCGGAATATACGGATTACGAGGAAGTGAAGCTGCTGATTCTGAAAGCTGGAAGCGTAAAGAAGGCGGAAATCCAGCTAAAGAGTAAAAGCGATTTAGATATTTAGAAAGAGTTAGACAAGATTTCACCTTATATAATAGGACTATCAAGACTTCACCTTAATATAAATAGGAATATCAAGACTTCACCTCAATATAATAGGACAATATGGCAAAGAAAGCAATTGTAATGGGTGCCACATCGGGCATCGGAATGGAAGTGGCAAAACTGCTTGCTGCAAAAGGATGGCAAGTGGGAATAGCCGGAAGAAGAATCGAAAGATTGCAGGCTCTGATTTCGCAGGGCGGCATTACCTGCTATCAGCAAATAGACGTGACTTCTCCCGATGCTCCTGCCCAACTTCAGGAACTCATTGATAAGTTGGGTGGCATAGACTTGTATTTCCATAGTTCAGGCATTGGCTGGCAGAATAATACGCTGGATATAGAAAAGGAGTTGAAGACCGTGGAAACCAACGGCTTGGGATTCACGAGAATGTTGGATACGGCATTCAATTGGTTTGCCGCCCAGTCTTCTACTCCAACCAACAAGAGCGATTTTTCTGTTCCTGAAAGTAAGAAGAAGGCAAACCATGCCTATCAGAATTTCCGCATCGCCTGCATCACTTCCATCGCCGGAACCAAAGGTCTCGGTGCAGCCCCTGCCTACTCTGCCACCAAGCGATTCCAGAACCATTATCTGGAATGCCTGTCGCAGCAGGCACGGATGCGCCATCTCCCTATCGCCATCACAGATATCCGACCAGGCTTCGTAAAGACCGACCTTATCGCAGGCAGCAGCTATCCGCTGCAGCTCAAACCGGAAGATGTGGCGAAGCATATCGTGAATGCTATCGAAAGCGGAGAGGAAGTTAAGGTGATAGACTGGAGATATGATATCCTCGTCTTCCTCTGGCGACTCATTCCTAGATGGTTATGGACGAGACTGAGGATTACAACATAACATCTTTATTCCTTTCTGATGACAATCGTCTTGAACCAGTCTTTCAATACTCCTGCGTATTGATCCTGCGAATCAGAAAGCAAGATGATAACCTGGGATCCATCTTCCAACTTGGGTCCCAGACACATACCTTCGTAATTGGCAAAGGAACGCTTGGAAAGTGACAAGCCGGTTTTCCATTCCGTAAGCAATCTCTTCTTCAAGAAAGGAGTATCTGCCGAAAACTTCTCTTTCATAGCAAACTCCTCAGAATTCAAAGGATTGATAAGATAGAGCTTGCACTTACAGAAAGCACCTATCTTGATCTTCGGGATAAAAGCTTCACGCTCCAGAACCAGAAGCTGACCATCGGGCAAGACGCAAAGCTCACTCACACCCATCACATAGATATCTGCTTTCTTATGAGTAGAAGGTTGATCCATCTGATAGGCATAGGTCGTCATATAACGAGAGTCTTTCTTGCTACTCACTTGCTCGCTACTGTCTTCCTTGCCATTATCTTCCTTGTTACGATTTTCCTTTAACTTTCCCCAATCAAGCCTCATCAAACGAAGCTGGTTAGCCAATCCGTTTTGAGGAGTAGCAGGCTGTCCGTCCTTGCGGAGCGTACTCTCAGGTATCGTCCAGAGATACTGCCGGATGGAATCAAAAGCCAGAGACTCAAAATTATAATTAGGATAAAAATCAGAAGAAGCCCATCTGCTTTCCCAAAGGTTCTGCGAAAAGCCAACCTTGGCAGCATCTGCCGAAACATGCAGAATAGGATACTCCTTTAAACGGCAATATCCTTCGCTTGCTATCACCAGGGTAGAATCAGAAACCTTCACGATGGCTTCGTGGTCAAAGCCTTTCTCCTGCCCCACCCAAGGCTTGCCGTCGTTCAGTGTTCCATCTGTTCTCTCGGTAAACCCAAGGTTCTCTACCTGTTCCAATTCGCCGGTCTTGGGATTCACCTGAATCCGGAAGTTGAAGTACAAGGCGCTATCCGACTTATCGCTTACCACCGCATAGATATCATCATGCAGATGAGCAATGCCACTATAGTTGCCAGCAGCCACGGTTTTCGGAAAAGCCTTCTGAGGATGTTCTCTCACTACTTTCCAATCCTGTGCTTCAGACAACAGACTGAATGCCAGAAAGACGGTCAGGATATTACAACGCAGCATAGGTAAGAACAAACTCCATGGTTAATTCGAAATCCACATGCGCCGTCTTCCTGCTCTTGAGATTCTCCACATCACACGACCAGTCTGCCATCGTATCAAACGGCTTCACCCGCATATCCTCAAACATCAGGTTTTCCTCTGAGAATAACTTGAAGACCGTTTCCTTGGCACACCAGTGCACCAGCTTGGCATCCAGATCCTCTGCCTTCTCATCCTTTCGCAGGAATTTGGAAGCGATGCGCTCTACCCTATCGCTGAAGTATTCGATATCCACCGCCACTTCCTGACTTTTGGAAAGAATAAGCGCAGCATAACCCTTGGTATGCGAAACGCTGATATGATAACCACGGAACAATGGCTTGCCAGCCTCGTTGTGGGTAATGTCACCCGCATGAGAAAGCAAGCCCTTGGAAGCCCCGTTCGTCTTGAGCATCTCATACATTAATGCACGAATGGCAAGAAACTCCTGTTTCCTGCCATCGTTCTTATATTTCTCTTCCATCTGGGAACGGTAAGCCTGCAGATGAGGATAGGCTTCGAACAACTGTTCTACAGTCTCATCCATCTGCCATAAGCCCAGGCTCACTCCCGGATAAACTTCTCGTATATTGACAACTGCCATACTATATAATCAAAATATTACAAATATAAGGAGGATGAACTACTTGGAAGAATTCTCCTCTTCGTTTCTTACAGGATGTACCGTCACCTTGATTTTGCTGATGCGGCGCTCCTCGATATTCATCACCTCGAAAGTATAGTTCTTATAATCTATCTTCTCGTGCATGCTTGGGAAATCGCCCTTGATTTCCAAGAGCAGACCTGCCAGGGAATCAGCATCACCCTCTACCTCCTCAAACTCTTCATCATCTACATTCAGAATCTTGCAGAAGTCTGAAAGCAAGGTCTTTCCTTCGAAGATAAATGTATTATAATTTAATTTCGAATAGAACTTCTCCTCCTCATCATATTCGTCATTGATCTCGCCCACGATTTCCTCCAGGATATCCTCCAGGGTAACGATACCGGAAGTACCGCCAAACTCATCTACCACAATGGCGATATGAACCTTATTCTCCTGGAACTCGCGAAGCAGATCATCTATCTTCTTGGTTTCTGGAACGAAGTAAGGAGGACGGATCAGACTCTGCCAACGGAAGTTGGAAGCCTTAGAAAGATGAGGAAGTAAGTCCTTGATATACAACACACCACGAATATTATCCGTATTATCCTGATATACCGGAATGCGACTGTAATTGTTCTCTACAATACACTTCAACACCTCTGGATAGGTACTGCGAATATCCAGGTCAACGATGTTCTGACGGGTGGTCATCACCTCCTTGGCTGTTTCATCACCAAATCGGATGATACCCTTCAACATACTCTGTTCGTCCTTGATATCTTCCTTGTCGGTGAGTTCCAGAGCCTGTTCCAAATCATCCACACTCAGGACATGGTTCTCTTTCTGTATAATCTTTTCTGCAACGATTCCACTCTTCAGCAGTACATTCTCCAATGCCCAGAACACCTTGCGTGCAAACATAATGCCACCCACACATCTACGGCAAAACTTGAGAGGATCCTGTCGGGCATAAACCTTAGGCATAATCTCTCCGAAGAGCAAAAGCAAGAATGTAAGGATTACCGTGATGATAAGGAACTGAAGCCAATAAGCCTTAAGACCAAACTCCACGATTCCGGCAAAAACGTAGTTGAGGAGCATGATGATGGTGACATTCACAAAGTTATTGGTTATCAGAATGGTAGCCAATGTACGTTCTGAATCCTCACGCAACATCTGAATTTTCTTGTCACAGTCAGTTTTCTCATCCTCCAGTTCCGCAACATCCGCTGGTGATAAACTAAAAAAAGCGATTTCGGAACCACTGGCAAAAGCTGACATACCAAGCAGGATAGCTGCCAATATAGCAGCTACAAAAACACCAGTAGATGGCTGCAAGAACAGCACATCACTAAAAGCATCCGTTATGGTCGATATATCCAATTTCTGAGCTTAAAATTTAAAATGGTAAATCTTTGTTCTCAGTAGTCTCTGCAGGAGATGGAGTTGAAGATGAAGCAGGAGCTGAAGTTGGAGCAGAAGCTCCCGCCCGCGAGGTCAGCATCTCCATATTATCAACGTATATCTCTGTGATATTATGTCGCTTACCCTGCTTGTCATCATAGAGTCGATAGCGGATCCGGCCTTCCACATAGAGTCGGTCGCCCTTGTGTACATACTTCTCCACCACCTTTGCAAGACCACGGAAGAACACGAGGTTATGCCAATCGGTATGATCTGGTACTTGCATACCATTAGCCAGGGTGTAACCTTTCTCCGTTGTCGCAAAAGACACTTGAGCTACCGCCTGATCTGCATCATAATAATGCACAACAGGTTCCTTGCCCACATTACCAATCAACATTACCTTATTCATAGTTCTCTAATAATTATCTTTTTACTTCCACATTCCCAGATAGCGGAAATGGAAATTCTTACCCTTAGCTGAAGGGAACTGACTACGAGAGTCAACTCTCTCCTTCAAGTGCTCTACAATACGAGTGTAGCAATCCAACCCCGACATAGCCTTGACATGAGCCACGAAGTGAGTATCGCGATATTCAAACTTTCCCGTAGCAGGCACCATCACAACACGCTTGAAATCCAAAGATCCCTCGTACCAGCCAGCCAACTCCTGTGTAAGATTCAGCATCACAGGATTCTCCTGGCGTTCTGCAGGCGCAGACGAACGCAAGGCCTTCTTATCCTTGAAATCCTGCATCGTAGCAGCAGCCGTCTTGATAACAATGAAATAAATACGAGGACGAACTTTATAACGTTTAGGATAGCAAACATCGCTAGCGGCGTAATCTCTAATATCAGCCTCTAGCTCAGCATCCATACCAATTTCCGGGATACCTTTCAAAAAATCTATTGCTTCATCGACATTATTTACTAATGTCTCCTGATCAAAATATCTTAAATATAAATTCATAATCGGTATGTTTCTCTATTTTCAAATAAAATAGAGCGGAAAACGGGACTCGGACCCGCGACCCCAACCTTGGCAAGGTTG
>UQWP01000099.1 GCA_900544825.1 uncultured Prevotella sp.
ACGGAAAATTATAGATAGAAAAAGGGTGCGTCATGGACTTATGACACACCCTCATACGCTCAGTTTTCATTATTTGATTAGTGTAAGTCAATAATTGAACCAAATTTTAACACTAAATCTTATAAACCTAATCTTACAATAAGCCTAGTCTATAATTCATTCATTATTTATAAATAGTTATTCCGTACATTCTGGTTTCTGAATCCGGTTATTATTGAATGGCAACTTATCAATTGGCGATGGATAACCATCTAACTGATTTCCGTCGCAAAAACCAGATGAAATATTAAAGTGTTCGATTTTGCACATCATTAACGACCATTATAGATAAATACCGATGAGCCTGGAAGATTCAATACCAAAGGAGTATCAATGTCGATAGCCTTGTTGATTGGCATTCCATCCAACTCTGCCTGGTTAAAGGCATGGGTCAAAGTAATCTTTCCACGAACATAAGCAGGGATATCCAATGCTTCTCTTAGGGTTGTGGTGAAGGTCTGTGCACTGGCTGAAGGGTTACGCAGGGTAAGCACACTCTTCTTGCCGTTCCATGCAGCCCAACCATATACGTTTGCCTTCTTGCCATCCCAAGGATTGCCACCAACCCAGTGAGCATCAGGCAATACGTCTGCCTGTTCCTGCTGCCACTTGATGCACTCAGCCAAGTCTTTCCACAAAGCACCTGCGTTGCCCTGGTTGTCCTTGATTTCGTCCATCAGCTTGTAGTCGTTGTACAGCTCAACCATGCCCGAACCACAGGCAAAGGCACAGCGCATCTCACGAACGATTCCGTCGTAATCCATATTCTTGGAAACGGCACCCCAACGGCTCAGGATGAATCCGTGAGTCATCAAAGTATTGATAGGGCAGACTGGAGATCTCTGTATGAAGTTCTGATAAACCAAACGGTCGCGATAGGTAATCCAGCGCTCACGGTCGGTGCCCTGGTCACCTGCCTCGCCGTAATCACCCTCCTGACGCCATACTGCATCTGTGAAGTGGAACCAGAATGGAGAAGCCCAGGTTCCTACGGTGGTGTTGAGGAAGATGTCTGGACGCTTTTGGCGTACGGCACGCTCGATGCTGATGATAGCCTCGGCATTCTCCTCGCCTCTTGTTCCTTCGTCAGGACCGATGGCAGAAGCCTGTGCGCTGATACCATCAAACTTGAAGAAGCGGAAGTCGTAACGGTCGATCATGTTGGTGCAGCAACTGATGAAGAAGTTGTAGTAATCCTCATTGCTCAGCTGCATACCACCCTTGGAACGCCAGTAAGCACGGCGATATTCGCCAGACTGACCATAGCCGCCCACAGGACCTAACCAGGCACCGATACCAGTACCCATCTGTTTAGCCTCGTTGGCTGGCTCATCGAATCCGTTAGGGAAGTTAGGATTGAAGGTCCAGGTTCCATACTGATCCCAACCGTCATCCCATACGAAGGCCTTTGGAGCTATCTTGTATTTATCATAGAAGTGTGTCTTCCAGTGACTTACCACGTCGGTACACTGTTCTACGGTCATATTGCCTTTATAAGAAGGAGCTGGTGCGTTGTTACGGTCGATGTTCAACTCATACCATGAGATATAGACCGGATAAGGTCGCCAAGCCACAGCTCTTTCACGCTCGCTGTAAGCCAGGAAAGAACGGCGCAGCTGCTTAGGCGCAACCAAGCCCACTACAGAACTGATGTTCCATGTTTTGCCAGCTTTTAAAGTGGTGTTTCTTCTCCATAAGCCTTCTATGTGGGTAGCATTGCCTTCATCCTTGCTGGAATTCAGACCCATTGGAGTTTCCAGACCAGCAAAGATATGATTGCTTGCCAGGATGGCACCACGGGTATTACCCACCACTTCTGGAGCGGTATAGGCACTGTTCTTGGCTACCAGGTAGTTCATTGCCACGATACCCTTCATAGGTAAATCTTTGGCAGCCTGAATATCCATTTCAGTGCGCAGGTAGTGCGAGCCGTTTCTCAATACGGCGCGCCAAACGATAGAAAGTTCTTTGTATGTAAAACGAGCTTCCAGAGCCTTGCCTGCATAACGGAGGGATGCTGTTGCTGCAGATGGATTCTCAGCCAGAGTTACCATCTTTACATCTTCCAGTTTCATCTCGGATGCGGTAACGGTTTTGCCGTCTCCCAAGAGAACCTTAAACAACTCTGTGCTAGGCTGCAGTCCCAGCTCAGAACAGCCGTTGAAGTAGAGTTTGCCACCTGTGTTGATGAAAGAGGCTTTCAATACTTTGTTGGCCAGCTGATAGCTGTTTGCTTTCTGGGTGATTTTAGCTACACCCGGTTGCTTTTTCTGGGGAAAGATGACAGCTTGTGCCCAACTTCCCATACACAGAGTTAATGGCATTATAAGAGTAAGTGCCAGCTTTAATAAATTGTTTTTGTTCATATCAATAGTAAGTTGAAGCTCCTTTTAAAAAAGGGGAACACCATCCGCTAATGGTGTTCCCCCTTGCGTGACTTAAATTATTTTGTTAATGTACATGTAATGGTCCATACCTTGGTCTCTCCATTAGCAGCCTTTACTGCATACTTGTGTGGAGTAGTCCAGTCGGCTGGAGTACCCAATGCTGGAGATCCCTCAACAGGAGTCATTACCGCAGCTGATGAAATCTGTACTGCAACAACGATGTTATTGAGGTTCACATCATTCTTCTCCTTTTCAGAGAAGTTTGTAGGAACTGCAAATGTCAGGTTGCAGGTAGCAGCCTGGGCATCGATAGCCTCTGCTGTCTTCTGCAATTGCTTCTGGATAACCTGAGGCTGTCCGCTGGCATTGATCTTGTCTTCTCCAATATAACGATACCATGCATATCCTGCTGTGATGTCATTGCCATCGAAAGTTGGAAGGTCTTTGAGATTGCTCTCAAGACAAGAACTGAAACTGAGTGCCATGACGAGCATGGCAAGTATGATTTTAATGAATTTCATATTTTCAACGTTTATTTATGATTTATAAATATGAATTTATATCTGCTTCTGCTTGCAGATTACCAACCCTCGTTCTGCTGGTGATCGAGATCGTATGCCTCGCGCTTGTCAAGGAATGACTGAGCGATTGGGAACAGATAACGCTTGGTGGTAAACTGGCGCTGTGCACTACCGAGCAATGTGAGCTGGTTTACGAGAAGCTGGCTGCGGTCGCGAGAGATTTCCATCTTATATACAGGGCGGTCGAGATCGTAGATGATGTCTCCTGCCTTACGTCCGTGGTTAGCATAGCCACCATACTTACCCCAGCGGAGATAGCTGAAGTAGATATCACCATTCTCGTTAGCCATTTCTACACGGCGCTCACGGATGTAGTCTGCCCATGCTGCTTCCTCTGTTGTAGCTTTTGAAGGAGCAATCTTACCGTGATTAACTCGTGTGGCGTTGAGAGCCTTTACTGCATTCTCAACATCGTGCTTCAGGAGATAAGCCTCTGCCAGGTTCATGTAAGCCTCGCCAGTGCGGCACATCACGTAGTGGAGCTGTACCAGACAGTCGAAGTATGCACGTGGCTCTGGATTCTCGATATTAGACTTGCGCCAGTAGTAACCGGTTGTAGTGTTGTACCAGCCACCGTCTTCCTTATCACGTACACCCATAGAGCAGTTACCGCCAAGGTTTGTCTCTACAGTCTCACCAATCCATGAACAGCCGTCATAAACAATAGATGATGCGAAACGAGCATCACGTCCGCTGTACATCAGTTCTGAAATGTTGCGTGTTGAGCCTGCCTTCAACTTGCCGTAATGCAGGTTGGTAGGATAAGCCGTGTTGAGCTGCTGGAAGTCCTGAGGAGTAGGCATGCGGCGTGCATTACCGTTCTCCTGCTCGTAAGCGTCGAGCTGACCTTCTGTTGTTACTGTGTTTGGATCGATAGACTCAACATTCTCCTTGTACTGAGAAGTCTCGTTCCAAGGAAGTGCTTCACCAGTCTTCTCATCTGTTACGAGATACTGGTCAACCAAGTCCTGTGTTGGGAAGTAGATTGCCCAGCCTTCATAAGTGCGTCCGTTAGGATTCTTGAAGAGAATAGGACTCTTAGAGTTGATGCAGTCATCCTGTGAAATGTTAGGATAGGTGCGGATCAGCTCCTCATAATTACCAATCTTGGTGTTAGCCTTCAAACGGTAGTAACCCCAGAGAATTTCAGCATTGGTTTCGTCTGTCTCGTTGAACAGACCACCGTAATTGTCTGAGAGAGAACAGTGCTGTGTAACATCAGAAGCGTAGGTAATCACCTTGTCAAGGTATTCAGCCTTCTTGGTGTAAGCGTATGCCTGCAGGCAGGCACGGCTCAACAGCAACTCGGCAGCATACTTGGTAGGCTCACCTGGCTGCGCCTCAACTGGCAGGTTAGGGATGGCAGCCTCCAAATCCTCTACTACCAGCTTGTAGCTTTCCTCTACGCTGGAAGTCATAGGTACTCTTGCCTTTTCTTCCTGGTCGGCCTGGATCACAGAGGTGATAGGAACGAAGCGTCCCATCTTGCGGGTCAAATCGTAGAATACGAGACCACGGAGGAAGCGGCCCTTGGCGATGATTTCAGCCTTATCACCTTCTGTCATAGTAGAAGCCTGAGCCTTTTCGATAATCAGGTTGCAGCGACGGAGCAAGCCGAAGCGGTTGATACCGAAGTCAGAAGTTCTGTCGATGCCAAGCTCTGTGGCTATGCCATCAATACCCTCACCTACCTGAGAGCATCTTACTCCGTTTGGAGTGCGGGCTTCCCATCCTACACAGGAAGAGCTTCCTGTGAACATGTTGATTACATTGTCGTATGTGGCATTCACAAAAGCATTGGCTGTAGCCTTTGAGCCCCAGACCGTAGCCTCGTCGAATGTCGTTGTTGGATGAGTATCCATTGTATCTTGGCAGGAAGCGGCGGTCAATGCCAGAACGCCGAACATTCCTATTTTAATAATATTCTTTATCATAACTAATTAAAATCCTAAGTTTACAGTTAATGCAAGTACTCGCTCTACAGGATAGCCATATCCTTCGGTTGAAGAGTTCTCAGGGTCAAGACCATACTTGGTTGCCTGAGAAATGGTGAAGATGTTCTGACCTGAGATACCCACCTTGGCACGGGTCAACCAGCTTACACCGCGAAGCAATACGTGCTTGAAGTCGTAGCCGAACTGGAAGTCCTTCATACGCAGATAGGCACCATTCACCAGCCAGAAGTCGCTGCTCTGATAGTTGTTGTTGGCATTCAAACCTGTGTTAGCCATCAGACGTGGATACTTGGCGTTGGTATTGCCTGGTGTCCAACTGTCTTCCTGGTATTTGTAAGCCACTGGCAACTGACCTGCCTGGCCAGTCTGCATGGTAGTTACACCAGAGAGGTACATGTCGAATGCTGTAGAACCCTGGAAGAGCATGCTCAGGTAGAATCCCTTATACTGGAAGTTCATATTGATACCATACTGTCCGCGAGGAGTATGGCTCTTGCCCAGGCGGCGCATATCACCGTTGTCAATCATACCATTACCGTTCATATCGGCATACTTGATGTCACCTGCTGTCAGATAGCCTGAATTCAGTGCACTGTTTACACCAGGGTTGTTGAGAACGTCATTTGCATCTACATAGTAGCCCAGGTTCTTCAACATGGTACTATAGTAACCCTTCTGCTGCTGGGTACGAGTATATGGGTTCATGTAAGAACTCTCAGACTCGTCTCTATTAAGTGCCCAGAGAGCATCAAAATAAGTGAGGTTAGCAGAAATATCATATTTCAACGCACCAATGTTGCTACGCCAACCCAAAACGAACTCCCAACCTGCACGGCGGTACTCACTGTCTGACTTGATTCGTGGCAAGCCGATACCGATAGCGGTATTGAGATAGCTTTCACCAGTTGGAGTGGTCAGATAACCCTTGGTAGAGTAGTAGAAGTAATCCAGCGAACCGTAGAGTCGGTTGTTCAACGAAGCGAAGTCGAAACCGATATCTGTCTGGCGTGTGGTGTACCATGTAAGGTCTGGAGAAGGAAGACTACCCTCTGAGAATCCTGGCACATACTTGTTCTTGATTACGTAAGCCTGGTTGTTCAAGCTATATGATGTGAGGTAACCAAAGCGTCCGGCACTGCTGTCGAGACCAGTCTCACCATAAGAAGCACGGAGCTTCAAAGAGTTGATGATATTCTTCTCTACCAGAGGCTGCATGAACTTCTCACTTGAAACAACCCATCCTAAAGCACCACTGAAGAAGGCACCCCAACGATGACCTGGAGCAAAGCAGTCGGAACCGTCGTAACGGATGCTACCCTCTACGTAATACTTGTTGTCGTAGTTATACTTAGCTTGTCCAATCCATGCTGCACGGCCTAACTCAGCCTCGCTGCCGCCATTGGTCATCTCATTGGCAGGACCTACGCCCATCTGGTCGATAGGGAAGTCGTAGTTTACACGCTGAGCGTTGTAAGACTCGCCCTTCTCGTAATACTGCTCGAAACCGCCGAGAGCTGAAACGCTATGCTTGCCAAACTGCTGTGCATATTCTACGAATGCCTGGTTGGTGTAAGAATAACCTGTGCTTGAGTTGTGGTAGAGCTGTGGCTTACCAGCATACTGTGCAACGTCAGATTCCCAGTCATACTGAGCAGCATCCTTTCTCCACTGCTTGGTAGTTGTGCCATAGTAGCGGTAGTTGCTAGCCAGACGAACTCTCAAGCCATCTACCCAGAGGCAGTTCCAGATCAACTCGCCCTTACCGTTCACTACGTTGGTAATACCGCGGTTGTAACCTGCATCCTTAGCTGTTTCTGCTACAGGGTTATCGGTAACATTGTATGGAAGACCATACTTGTTGACACCCGGAGTCAATGGAGACTTGTTCTTGATGTGAGAGAATACATTGTAATAGCTGCTTGATGTAGAAGTATATGGATGTGTATCCTCCTGGCGATAACCGTCGAGGGCAACGTTTACCTGCAAACCAATAGGCTTAATCTTGGTGTTCTCAGCGAGACGGAATGTGGTACGCTTCATCCAGTGATTATCGCTACGGTAGAGAGAGTTCTGATCTATGTGTCCCAAAGATACATAGAACTGGTTGGTCTCTGAACCACCGGTCAAGCGTACGGCGTGCTTGGTCTGAGGTGCCCAATCTCTGAGAACGAGACTTCTCCAATCTGTGTCACTAAAGTTCAATGGATCTGAGCCATCACGCATTTTCTGGATAGCCTCTGCTGTGAATACATCGTTCTTTGCTCCATTCAAAAGGTCGTTGTTCTTGGCAATGTTGGCCCACTCTGCACGCTCGTAAGAGTGCATTTGCTTTGGCCAGTTACTTGGCTGAGAGAAAGACATATTGAAGTCGTAATCGATGCTGATTCTGCCTGCCTTACCGCTCTTGGTAACAACCTGTACGATACCGTTAGAGGCACGGGATCCGTAAACGGCTGTAGCTGAAGCATCCTTCAGGATAGACATAGACTCAATATCGTCTGGAGAAAGGTTACGGAAGTCAACCTCACCACGAACTACACCGTCGATGACGTACAAAGGAGTACCACCACCACGGATACTGATAGATGGAGTAGCGTTGACACCACCACCGTTTGCCTGTACAATCAAACCAGGAGAACGGCCAGCCAAACCCTGTGCGATGTTGGTAACAGGGATGTTTGACATTTCTTCTGCCTTTACGGTTGATACGGAAGCAATCAGGTCGCGCTTTTTAGAGCTACCATAACCTACAACCACAACCTCGTCGAGACCCTGGGTATCCTCAGAAAGAATAACATCAAGGTCTTTGCCTGACCACTTGATTTCACGTGTGATGTAACCAATATAGGTAATTTCAATAGAAGTACCCTTGTTTACACCAGAGAGGGTGAAATTGCCGTCTAAATCGGTAACAGTAGCATTCTTAGTACCTTTCACAGATACAGATGCACCAATAATAGGCTCACCGGCTGCATCCTTTACCACACCCTTACAAACAGCACCTTGCTGTGCAATCATTGCTGCACCCAATGTGTTTGAGGTAGAAACAGTACTCGCATTGGCGCCACCTACTATAATCGTAGATAATAATAGGGTTATGCCAAACTGACTTTTTTTGCTCA
>UQWP01000100.1 GCA_900544825.1 uncultured Prevotella sp.
GAAAACAAGGTAACAGGTATGGTGGTGAACTCCCGCATCTGGCTCACCCGACTGAAGAAACGCATTCAGGTGGCGGAGAATCAGGGAGAAGGTATCTGGATTACCATCCTATAAAATGAAGAATATCCGATTCCCCCGAAAATTTTTAGGGCGAAATATCCGATTCCCCCGAAATTTTATATGAGTTGAGAGGTGTCTTTAATAAGAAAAGTCCGTGGAAATTTGTTTCCCCACGGACTTTTTATATAATATTTGTGATGATAATCTTATGCCTTGAAGCTCTCCAAGTCTTCTGCCTTGAAGTTCTGGATGTATGCTGAATGACCGAGAACTTCCTCCTCTGCCATGCGAACATAAACGTTGGCACTCTTGGCAAACATCTCTGGTGCCTTGGTAGCATCGTCGAGGATGAGGAGAGACATTACGATGTCGCCAGTCATATTGTAGAGACGGCGAGCCAGGAAGTCGTGAACTGCCTGATCGTTTGCCTCCTTCACCTTGTTGATGGCAGCCTCGTAAAGATCTACGAGCTTGGCAACACGCTCCTTCAATGCCTTCAAATCATCTGATACCTCATTCTCCAACATCTCCTTGATGATGCTGAGATAAGTACCGTTGGTGATGTAGCGGATGGCTGCAACAACCTGAAGCTGGGTGGTTCCCTCGTAGATAGAGAAGATGCGGGCATCACGGAACAGACGCTGGCACTTGTACTCCATGATGAAACCAGAACCACCGTGGATGCTGATGGCATCGTATGCATTCTGGTTAGCATACTCTGAGTTCATACCCTTAGCCAATGGTGTGAATGCATCAGCCAAGCGGGTGTATTTCTTCATCTCCTGACGCTCCTCTGGAGTGAGCTTAGTGTCGCGGGCGATGTCTTCCAAAGCCTTGTAGATATCTACGTAGCGGGCGCAGCAGTAGAGGAGTGAACGGCCTGCATCCAACTTAGCTTTCATTCTTGAAAGCATGTCGTAAACGGCTGGGAAGTTGATGATCTTCTCACCAAACTGAGCACGCTCCTTGGCATAAGCCAAGCCCTCGTTGTAAGCCTCCTGCTCAACACCTACACTCTGAGCAGCAATACCCAGACGGGCACCGTTCATCAGAGCCATCACGTACTTGATCAAACCGAGACGGGTGTTACCGCAAAGCTCAGCCTTAGCATTCTTGTAAACCAACTCGCAGGTAGGAGAACCGTGGATACCCAACTTGTGCTCGATGTGACGGACTGTTACGCCGCCATCACGCTTGTCGTAGATGAACATAGAAAGACCACGACCATCCTTGGTGCCTTCCTCTGAACGAGCCAGAACCAGGTGGATGTCTGAGTCACCATTGGTGATGAAACGCTTCACACCATTCAGACGCCATGTGCCGTCCTCATCCTGAGTAGCCTTCAGCATCACGCGCTGCAAGTCAGAACCTGCATCAGGCTCAGTCAAGTCCATACTCATGGTCTCGCCTGCGCAGATGCGAGGAATGTACTTCTGGCGCTGCTCCTCAGAACCGAACTCATAGAGTGTATCAATACAGCTCTGGAGAGACCAGATGTTCTGGAAACCTGCATCAGCAGCAGCGATGATTTCAGAAGCCATAGAGAAGATGGCGTTAGGCAGGTTCAAACCGCCGTAACGACGAGGCATAGACAAGCCCCAGAGGCCAGCCTTGCGGGTAGCATCGAGGTTCTCGAATGTCTTGCTGGCATAGATCATGCGGCCGTTCTCCAAGTGTGGACCTTCGAGGTCAACATCCTCAGAGTTTGGTTCGATGATGTTAGCAGCTACATCGCCGGTAATATCCAGCAATCGCTTGTAGTTCTCGATGGCATCCTCGTAGTTGACAGGAGCATCTTCAAACTGGTCTTTTTCTGCGTAATTTCTTTCCTTCAAGTCCACAACACGCTTCATGAGCGGATGATTCAAGTGGAACTCTATTTCAGGATGGTCTGTATAATAATTAGCCATTTTGCTTTTCTTATTTAAATAATGTGTAATGCAGATTACTTAGAATTCTGCTTGTAGTACTTGATGAGCTTAGGAACCACATCCTCTACATTACCGTTGATAACGTAGTCGGCAATCTTGTTGATTGGAGCATCAGGATCGTTGTTCACAGAGATGATGATGCCTGAATCCTGCATACCGGCGATGTGCTGAATCTGACCAGAGATTCCGCAGGCGATATAAACCTTAGGATGAACGGTAACACCAGTCTGACCAATCTGACGGTCGTAATCTACCCAACCTGCATCTACTGCTGCACGGGAAGCACCAACCTCGCCATGGAGGAGATGAGCCAACTCGAAGAGCTGGTCGAAGCCTTCCTTGCTTCCTACACCATAACCGCCGGCTACAACGATGGCAGAACCCTTCAGGTTGTGCTTGGCAGCCTCTACGTGGTGGTCGAGTACCTTTACAACAAAGTCTTCAGCAGGAACATACTTGCTTACCTCTGGATAAACCACTTCCTTCTTGCATTCACCCTCGTAGATGCTCTTCTGCATTACGCCGGAACGGACTGTAGCCATCTGAGGACGGTGCTCTGGGTTTACGATGGTAGCCACGATGTTACCACCGAAAGCTGGACGAATCTGATAGAGCAGACCCTCATAGTGCTTACCGCTCTTCTTGTCGTCGTAATCACCGATTTCAAGCTCTGTACAGTCGGCAGTAAGACCGCTGGTGAGGGAAGAAGAAACACGAGGACCGAGGTCGCGACCGATAACGGTAGCACCCATCAGCGCAATCTGTGGATTCTCCTCCTTGAAGAGGTTGACGAGGATGTCGGTATGTGGAGCTGAAGTGTATGGGAACAATCCCTCAGCATCGAAAACAAATAATTTATCTACACCGTAAGGGAGAATCTGATTCTCTACCTGCCCCTTGATGCCGGTACCAGCCACGATGGCATGGAGCTCCACGCCCTGCTGGTTAGCGAGCTTACGACCCTTGGTGAGCAATTCCTGAGATACTTCGGCAACGGTTGTGCCTTCTACCTCGCAATATACAAATACGTTGTTCATTGTCTTTTCTTATAAAGCATTTTTAAATGAATCGGTTTCTGAATCATCACGGATGATTAACCGATAATACTTTCGTCCAACAATTCCTTCATCAGTCCGTCGATGTCCTCATCGCTGCTGGTCAAGGTCTTGCTCTCCTTTGCCTGGAACACGATGTTCTTCACGGCCTTCACCTTGGTAGGTGAACCGCTCAGACCGCACTGTGCAGGGTCGCCGTCAACATCGGCAACGCTCCACTGGTTCAGGGTGAGGTAAGGGCGCTCCTCATAGAGGTTAGCCCAAGGCTCATCGCCCTTGCGCTCCATAGGGCAGGTAGCGTATTTATATTTCATCACGAGCTTCACGTTGCATGGGCGGCATGGAGCTGCGCTTCCGTTTACGGTAATTACCAATGGCAATGGAGCCTCTACGGTCTCAACACCACCATCGATGAGGCGACGGATTGTAGCCTTGCCGTCTTCTACCTTGAGGATTTCCTCAGCGTAGGTTACCTGGTTCAATCCCAGCTTCTGAGCCACCTGAGGACCTACCTGGGCTGTATCACCATCGATAGCCTGGCGACCACCGATCACGATATCCACATCACCAATCTTCTGGATTCCGGTAGCAAGAGCATAGGACGTAGCCAGTGTATCAGCACCGGCAAAGAGGCGGTCGGTGAGCAACCAACCGGTGTCTGCACCACGATAAAGACCCTGACGGATGATTTCTCCCGCACGAGGAGGACCCATTGTCAAGATTCCAACTGTAGAACCTGGATTCTGCTCCTTCAGACGGAGAGCCTGCTCCAGCGCGTTCAAATCTTCAGGATTGAAGATAGCAGGAAGGGCAGCACGGTTTACGGTGCCCTCGGCTGTCATCGCATCCTTACCCACATTTCTTGTGTCAGGTACTTGCTTGGCAAGTACAACGATTTTCAAACTCATATTTAAAAATGGTTATTGTTATAATTCTCTTAAGTTGTTAGTGTTCGGAGCTCAAATCCTTGATTTGGGAGCAAACACGTCGGCAAAAGTACCATTTTTTTGTCTTTTACCCAAATATTTCGGAGAAAAAATGCACAAATTACCATATCTTGTGCGCAAAACGTAACATTTGTGCAGGTTTTTCTTGCTAGTTTTGAATATTTATTGTAGTTTTGCAACCAAATACGGCAAATCTATCTTTTATCTGATAATTTGTCCTAAACCAAGAAAAGTAGCTTAAAATTATGAAGAAAGTTTTTGTAAGTGGTTGCTATGACCTGTTGCATAGCGGCCATGTTGAATTTTTCCGCCAGGCGTCTCAGTACGGCGACCTCTACGTAGGTATCGGATCCGACCAGACGATTCTCGGCTACAAGCATCATAAGACGTTCTATCCCGAGCAGGAGCGTCTCTTTATGGTGAAGTCTATTAAATATGTAAAGGATGCCTATATCAATGCAGGCGATGGCATCATGGACTTCGTGCCTACCATCGACATCGTGAAGCCCGACATCTTCGTGGTGAATGCGGATGGCAGCAGCGAAACCAAGCGCAAGTTCTGCGAGGAGAGGGGCATCGAGTATGTGGTGCTGCAGCGCACTCCGGCTGATGGCCTCACCGCCCGTTCGAGCACGGACATCAAGGATTCTACCTGTCAGCTTCCTACCCGTCTCGACCTGGCTGGTACCTGGATCGACCAGCCATACGTAAGCTGTTATGCTCCGGGCTGGGCAATCACCATGTCGCTCCTCCCTACCTTCGAGGTGCGTGAGCGCTGCGGTCTTTCCACTTCTACCCGCAATATGATCAAGAAGATATGGCCGGTGAAGTTGCCTGACATGAATCCTGAGATTCTTGCCAAGCTGGTGTTCTGCTTCGAGAATGATCCTGAGCGCAGCGACGGTATCGTGAGTGGTGCGCAGGATGCCATCGGTATCTGCATGCCGGGACTGGTAAGACATTATTATGATAACCGTTTCTGGCCGGATAAGTTTGAGACCTGTCTGGATGAGAAGGTTCTCTCTTGGGTAGAGAGCCATGTCTGCATGATTCCGATGGAGCCACGCCGTCCGGGCTGTTCGGTGGTAGAGGGAAAGGATATCAACGAGGCAAAGGTGAAGAATCTTGCCAAGGCGGCAGATGACTGCTGGAATGCTATCCTCGCCATGGATTTTGCAGCCTTTGCATCTGCCTTCCAGGCTTCGTTCGATGCTCAGGTAGCCATGTTCCCGGCTATGATTCAGGGCAGTGTGCAGTCGTATATCGATCAGTATTCCGTACTTCCTGAGGTTCATGCCTGGAAGATGCCGGGAGCCGGTGGCGGCGGCTATCTCGTGCTGGTTGTAGAGGATGTGAAGTCGTTTGCACAGCAGCATCCTGAGGCTATCGAACTGACAATCAGAAGAAAGTAAACAGCCATATAAACAAGAAATGCCACAGCATATTCGCTGCGGCATTTTTTGTTTTATTAGAAAATCTTTATTAGCTTCATTCGAAGCTTTTCATTCGATTTATTCAAAACTCTTCAGTCTTGCAATATACTTGCCGAGAATATCGAACTCGATATTCACTATGGTTCCTACTTCGATGTTGCAGAAGTTGGTGTTCTCCCGGGTGTAAGGGATGATGGCTACGGTGAAGGTGTTGTCGGTTGGCTCGCAGACGGTGAGCGAAACGCCGTTTACGGTCACGCTGCCCTTATCTACGGTGAAGTAGCCCTTGCGCACCATCTCCTTGTTCAGTTCATATTCGAAGGTGAAGTAGGTAGAACCGTCTGCATCCTTCATGTTGATGCACTTGGCGGTTTCATCCACGTGTCCCTGCACGATATGGCCGTCCAGTCGGCCGTTCATAATCATCGATCGCTCCACGTTCACCTTGTCGCCCACCTTGAGCAGACCGAGGTTGCTTCTATCCAGGGTTTCCTTCATGGCGGTAACGGTATAGGTACCGTCCTTGATTTCCACCACGGTGAGGCAGACGCCATTGTGCGCCACGCTCTGGTCGATGCCGAGTTCATCTACGAACGAACACTTCAGGGTAAAGTCGATGTTCTCCTTATCCTGCTTAATCGCCACAACGGTGGCCATTTCTTCTACGATTCCGCTAAACATATATTCTATTTTTATTTGGTTTCATGATTATTTCAGTTTGCAAAGATAGGGTATTCGGCTGAAACAACCAAATTATTTAAGTTCTTTTGATAATAACTAAAATGTTTAACTTTGTTTCTCCTGTGCCCTGGGCATTGTTGAGCATGTAAATGTCGTATTTCAATTCCATATTCTAGTTTTCAAGAAATGCTCATTCGAAATGAGTGGTTTTGCTCTGAATTACTCATTCTGAATGAGTAAAAATGATAGAAATTACTCATTCTGAATGAACAAAATGATAGAAATTACTCATTTAATCCCGATCATTACTGTTTATTGGAAGCAGCTTTCCATTCATCATAGATATGGCTAAAGATAGCTACGCCATCATTCAGTTGCTTCCTAGCTAAAGACTTATCTTTGTTCCACCATTCAAGAATGTAATTCTTCAGTCCCTCATATTCCTTTTGATCCTTGAATTGTCGATCCAGGCTTCCCATTTTGCCAAGCGTTGCATTGTAAAGAATAAATGCCCTTTTCTGTCCATTAGGCTTCAGTGCATACCAAGTAGCCCAAGAGTTTCCTGTGTTTATGCCATTGCCAGGCAGAAATACGTGAACTTGATAGACAGATGCATTCTTGCCGCGGTAAAGGAGTTCCATAAGGCGATCCTCTTTTACAGCCCTAATCGAATTACGTGCTATCGTTTGGCAATGTTCCCACACTTCGCCTTCAGGGTGTTCCTCTGTGAGTGCAAGCCATTCCATCTTGGTTACTTTCTCAGCATCGTACTTCTTGGCTTTTTTGCCATCTGGATTCTCGGCAAGTCTTACTTGATATTCTAACGCCCACCCCATGTACTTCTTAGGAATGTAGCCCTCTATCTGTTTGCCATCCATCATAGTGAGGCGAACATGACGCATTTCTGGGTCGTCATTCTTGCGAGCGTGTGCAGCTATCGCTGCCACCATTACTGCTATGAGCAGCCAAAACTTCATTGCTTTCATAATGATTCCTTTTAGTTGTTATTTATTGTTTGCCATCTAATACTTCTATCACTCGTTGTATCATAGAACTTCGGTTGTGTTCACCTAGTCCAATGAGTTTCTTTTCCCATTCCTGTGAAAGTCCTACACAGTGGCAAAGTTCTCGGATAAAGGATTTGTCGCATTTCTTATAGGTATCTCCCAGACATATAAGCTTGCCATCAGTCTGTTTGACATAGAAGTCGCAAGCCGTCTTGCTTGGGATGAAAAACATTGCTGCTGCTGTGTTACATTGCCTAGCTTTCATTCCTCCCATGTCCGTCACGGAATAACCTTGGGAGGCATAAATATAGACTTGCAATCGTGGGTGATTGACATATAGCCAGCTCCATCCCACATTTTCCAAAGGAACAAGTGTGCGTACGTTTTGCTTGGAGGTTGCATTCCACACCACTACAGAATCAATGTTGGCGAAAGGTATCACATCGCTAGTGCATTGGCGAGAAAAGAAGTTTCTATAAACTTGAACATCCTTTTTCTTGCGTGGCAAGTCTATTCGGTCATTACTTTCATAGAGTTGCTGGATACCATTCTTTAGGTACACTCGTCCCTCGCATGATTGAGCTTGCATGCTAATAGTTCCCATATAAGCAAGCAAAATGCTAATGATGAGATATATTCGCCCCAAATTTACCTTCTCATGTACGGCTTTTTTAATCTTTCGGATGGTCTTGCCATTGGAAAGACGCCAACCTTCTATTTCTTCATATTTGCACATAAGCGATTTCTCTTGATAATTTTTGCAAATATACGAGGAAACTTTCTAATTATCAAATGAATTAACCATTTTTTTTATATAAAAATAGGTACGCATCCTTTCGGGGGCGTGCCTATAACCTTATTATTATATTATACCTTATTATTACAATAGTTCGTTAATAATTCAATAATGTGCTAAGCAGCTATACGCTGTAAGCAC
>UQWP01000101.1 GCA_900544825.1 uncultured Prevotella sp.
CCCCGGTCTTCATAGATGACCGGTTTTCGGCACAATAGGCTGTTCCTTCGATTGCCGGTGCAAAGATACGAAGAATTTCTGTATCTACCAAATTTTGGCATGTGATAAGGGTCGATTTTCAGCAAAACACTTACAATTTAAAACTTCATTAAAAAACTAGCTCTATTTTTTATGGGGCGCATCTCTATGTTTTTGCGGTGTTGAAAACTATGTTTTGCGATATAAATCAGTATGTTACAAAGTAATACCCGATTACAGGGAAACGTGTTCAGTATTCAGTATTTAGTTTTTTTCGCTGTTATTACCACCCTCTGTATAGATAGTATATAATATAATATAAAATAATTACTTACAATTTATAACCATAGAAAAGGTAACTATCCCGAAAAAAACTGAATACTGAATACAGAACACCCTCTTAGGCACCATACGCCCTGGGGATAATGGCAATCACCAGGTGGCAAACATGCCATTCTTCATGCATCGTACGGTCAAGATATTTGTTAGGAGAGGTTGTCTATACACGGATAATCTCTCCTAAGCCGACATTTTAAGAAGTATTAAATATCGGCACTGCAAAATAAATTCGTTTTTATTTTGCAGTGTCTTCTTTTTACCGTAACTTTGCACCCATGAAAAAGATAGTTATTGGAATAGATGTCGGCATTTCTACTACAAAGATAGTAGGAATAGACGAGAGTGGGATGGTTATCAGCCCTATTCGCATCAAGGCCACCGACCCTATCACCTCCTTATATGGAGCATTTGGAAAATATTTACACGACAACAAAATAAGCCTCGACGAGGTAGAACAGGTTATGCTCACCGGTGTAGGTTCTGCTTACATTGACGAGCGAATCTATGGTCTGCCAACATCGAAGAGCGAAGAGTTTGTTGCCGATGGACTCGGTGCACGATACGAAAGCAAGCTTGAGCGTATGATCGTGGTAAGTATGGGTACAGGAACCTCCCTCGTAAAATGCGACGGCAAAGAGATCAAGCACATCGGCGGCATTGGTATCGGTGGAGGAACACTAGCAGGTTTGAGCCGAATTATGCTCAAGACCGATGATATCAAGCAGATTGTAAACCTGGCCAAAAACGGTGATGTATCAAAAATCAATCTGCTAATAGGAGACATCAGCGCCAAGCCTCTACCTGGACTTCCCATGAATGCAACAGCATCGCTCTTCAGCAACGCCAAAGCCAACGCCTCCCGCGAAGACATCGCAATGGGGCTTATATGGATGGTATTACAGAGCATCGGCTCAGCAACCATACTCTCCTCCCTAGAATCAGGCATCAAAGATTTTGTAATGATAGGCAACCTGACACTCTTGCCACAATGCAGAGAAGTATTCCCTGCTATGGAAAAACTCTACGGTGTAAGGTTCAGAATCCCTAAATATTCAGAATTCTGCACTGCCATAGGTGCAGCACTAGACTATAAAAACAAGACCGAATTATCTTAAAAGCAGGTTCAAACCATACCTTCACATCAAGAAGGAGCAAGTTACGAAACAGCGCACAATACCACAATGTCAAGCTACATAAAAGGCACAACACCACAATGCGCTGAAACAGAACAGATTAATCGTTTTGGGAAACCATCCTTAGGACAAGTTTCCCAAAACGATTTTTCAAATACTTGATATCCAATGACTTAATGTTTTTTAACACAAGAAAAGTTATCCAAAACGTACAACTTTCATTTAAAATTCTTATCTTTGCATTGCCGAAAAGATGGTATTTATAACCACCTTCAAGTATAAAGACTTAGTATCAAGCAATTTAAATATCAATTATAAAAGTAACACAAGAAATGATTCAAACTGTAGTTAAACGTGACGGACGCATCGTTGGTTTCAACGAGCAAAAAATCATGGCTGCCATACGCAAAGCCATGTTACATACCGATAAAGGTGAGGATTCCTCTTTAATAGAGCAAATCACTGACCACATCGCATATCGTGGAAAGAGCCAGATGAGCGTAGAAGCCATCCAGGATGCCATCGAACTGGAACTCATGAAGAGTGCCCGCAAAGATGTTGCTCAGAAGTATATTGCCTATCGTAACCAGAGAAACATTGCCAGAAAAGCTAAGACCCGTGACGTATTCATGAGTATTGTCAACGCAAAGAACAATGACATTACCCGTGAAAACGCCAATATGAATGCTGACACTCCAGCTGGCATGATGATGAAATTTGCTTCAGAAACCACAAAACCATTCGTTGACGATTATCTCCTTTCCCAGGAGGTACGTGACGCCGTTACACATAACTACATCCACATCCACGATAAAGACTATTATCCAACCAAGAGTTTGACTTGTGTTCAGCACCCATTGGATATTATCCTCAAGCATGGTTTCACAGCAGGCCATGGCTCTAGCCGTCCTGCTAAGCGTATCGAAACTGCAGCCGTATTAGCATGTATCTCTCTGGAGACTTGCCAGAACGAGATGCATGGAGGTCAGGCAATTCCTGCCTTCGACTTCTATCTGGCCCCATACGTACGTATGTCGTACCAGGAAGAGGTAAAGAATCTGGAAAAGTTAACAGGAGAAGATCTCAGCGACCTCTATAATATTGACATCGATGACTATTTAGTGAAAGACCTGACCGGCTTGGAAGGTAAAGAGCGTCTGGAACAGCATGCCATCAACAAGACCGTAAACAGAGTACATCAGGCTATGGAGGCATTCATTCACAATATGAACACAATCCACTCTCGTGGCGGCAATCAGGTTGTATTCTCTTCTATCAATTATGGTACTGATACCAGTGCTGAGGGTCGTTGTATTATGCGAGAGATTCTGCTCAGTACATACGAAGGTGTAGGAAATGGCGAAACAGCTATCTTCCCTATCCAGATTTGGAAGAAGAAGCGTGGCGTTAACTACCTGAAGGAGGATCGAAACTACGACCTCTATCAGTTGGCTTGCAAGGTAACCGCTCGTCGTTTCTTCCCTAACTTCCTGAATCTCGATGCCACATTCAACCAGAATGAGAAATGGCGCGCTGACGATCCAGAGCGTTACAAGTGGGAAATCGCCACTATGGGTTGCCGTACCCGTGTATTCGAAGACCGTTGGGGCGAGAAGACTAGTATTGCACGTGGAAATTTGAGCTTTTCAACTATCAATATCGTGAAGCTTGCCATCGAATGTATGGGCATTGAGAACAAGCAACAGCGTATTGATATGTTCTTTGCAAAACTGGACAACATCCTCGACATTACCGCCAAGCAACTCGATGAGCGCTTCCAGTTCCAGAAAACTGCGATGGCAAAACAGTTCCCATTGTTGATGAAATATCTTTGGGTAGGAGCAGAAGACTTGAAGCCAGAAGAGACTATCGAGAGCGTTATCAATCATGGAACACTGGGTATTGGTTTCATCGGACTTGCAGAATGTCTCGTAGCACTCATCGGTCACCACCATGGTGAAAGTGAAGAAGCACAGGATTTAGGCTTGAAGATTATTACTTATATGCGTGACCGAGCTAACGAGTTCAGCGAGCAGTACCACCACAACTACTCCATCCTGGCTACGCCAGCAGAGGGCTTGAGCGGTAAGTTTACCAAGAAGGACCGCAAGCAGTTTGGCATTATTCCAGGAGTTACCGACCGTGACTACTATACCAATAGTAACCACGTACCAGTTTACTATAAGTGTACAGCCCTCAAAAAAGCAAAGATCGAGGCGCCATATCACAATCTAACCCGTGGTGGTCACATCTTCTATGTAGAAATTGATGGTGATGCTACTCACAATCCAGCAGTCATCTCAAGCGTAGTAGATATGATGGACAAATACAATATGGGCTATGGTTCAGTAAACCACAATCGCAACCGCTGTCTCGACTGCGGATACGAGAATGCAGATGCCAACCTCGAAGTCTGTCCTAAGTGCGGCAGCCATCACATAGATAAGCTACAGCGCATCACAGGTTATTTGGTGGGAACAACCGACCGTTGGAACAGCGGTAAACTTGCAGAGCTTCACGATCGTGTCACCCACATTGACACCCCACAAAAATAAGATAAATGATTAGTATTTTAAGTATAGTGCACGACACAATGGTAGATGGTCCGGGATTCCGGACCTCTATCTATTGTGCCGGCTGTCCTAACCATTGCCCCGGTTGCCATAATCCTCAATCCTGGGACATCAACCATGGCACAATGACCTCTACAGAGGACATTCTGAAAGAAATTATGGAAGATCCTTTCGCCAACGTCACCTTTTCTGGAGGTGATCCGATGTATCAGGCGGAAGGCTTTGCAGAACTGGCGCGCGCCATTCGGTCAGAAAGCGATAAAGATATCTGGTGCTTTACCGGTTATAGATATGAGAATCTACTGAAGAATCCAAAACAGCTGGAATTATTGAAGTTGATAGATGTATTGGTAGATGGTCCATTCATGAAAGACCTTCGGGACGAAGATCTTTTCTTCCGTGGCAGCAGCAACCAGCGGCTTATCAACGTACAGAAATCCTTAGCCGTAGGCGAAGTCATAGAACTTCACCTTACCAAGGACAATCCGAATCCTGAGCTTTAATATTTTAAAGCTCAGAATAGGATATTGCTTTCTGAACTATACTTTTAATCTACGGATACACCTAATTGTTGGAGTAGATTTTTTACATACCCCCTGTTCCAATCAGTCTCATGCAGACGTTCTGAATCAAAAAGCAGCAAATCAATATCGACAGCAATAATACCCTTTCTACTTTCGGCAACTCTCCTTCCGCATTTACGCTCTATGTTTTTGAGTGCCAATAAAGTTCTTTCCTTGTTGACATTAGTATAGCCCACTCCTAGAGTATTTAGGAATTTATCTGATGACAGCCCGATAGGCTCCGTCCAAAGCGAAGTACCAAAAGTCATATCTTCGAAAGTAGCCTCAAGCCATTTCTTCGCTTTCTGAATATGAACCTCCTGATCAACATTAGAACCCAACGCTATCACTATTTTTACTCGTTTACTTTTCATATTTTTATAATTTCAGTGCAAAGTTAGTAAAAATTCTTAAATTAAGCATAGCTTATCCGTTTTTTTTGTTATTTTTGCACTATGAATAGAATAAAAACGTATATAATAGGTATTCTTTTGCTCATCTGCACGCCATCTCAAGCACAGATGAAATGGAATCAGACCTATCAGACATATATCAATCAGTATAAGGATCTCGCCATCGAGCAGATGCTTCGCTATCGTATTCCAGCCAGTATCACCTTGGCACAGGGACTCTTTGAGAGTGCAGCAGGCAAGAGTGTACTGGTCTTACAAGGTAACAACCATTTTGGCATCAAATGCCACAACTGGGCTGGTCCAACCCAATACCACGATGACGATGCCAGAGGAGAATGTTTCCGAGTATATCAAGATGCTAGGGATAGCTATGAGGATCATAGCAAATTTCTGGCTAAGCAACCGCGCTATGCCCGCCTGTTCGAACTTAACCAGCGCGATTACAAAGGCTGGGCTAAAGGTTTGAAACAATGCGGGTATGCGACAAATCCACAATATGCCAACAAACTGATACAGATCATTGAACTCTATAAACTTTTCGATTATGACAAAGCAAAGCGATATGATCGATTTATGGCAACCCATAGCGGCACCGACCAACCCGTCAATGCACAAGGCATATTGCACCCTATCCAGAAGTTTAATGATAACTATTACCTAATAGCCAGAGAAGGTGACACCTTCAAGGCACTGGGTAAAGAAGTAGAAATCAGCTGGCGTAAACTTGCAAGATATAACGAGCGCGACAAACATACGGTATTGCATAAGGGGGATATCATCTACTTGAAAAAGAAGCGTAAGAAAGCTCCAAAGCAGTATAAGAAGCGTCCTCATATCGTGCAACCGGGAGAAAGTATGTACACCATCTCACAAAGATACGGAATCCGCATCAAGTACCTTTATAAGATGAACAAGCTCGATCCTAGCTACCAGGTCAAGGTTGGTGACAGACTGCGAGTGAGATAATCACTCGCAGTATAAAAACTCATTCATCGCCAAAGAATGACTAGCATTACCATACTATAAAAATAGAAAAAACAAAATAAGAAATGAAGAAGAACATTTTATCTCTAGCAGCTCTGGCAATAATGATGTTGCCAAGTGATATGCAAGCACAGAATTTCGACGACTATTTCGTTGACAAGACTTTGAGAATAGACTATACTTTTGCCGGCAACAAAGCCCAGCAGATGATAGCTGTAGATGAACTGAACGTAATGCCTCGATGGTATGGAAAGAAACAGCGACTCAATGAGCTACCAGTAGAAGGCAACGGTCAGATTACAGTTAAAGATCACCGCACAGGTAAGGTTATTTATCGCAACTCATTCTCTACCCTGTTTCAGGAATGGCTCTCAGAGGCAGAGTCAGCCGACAACACCAAGAGTTTCGAGAATGTATTCCTCGTACCGATGCCTAAAGACACTATTGATGTGACACTCGACTTGCGCAACAACCGTCGTGAGATTATGACCTCTCTCACTCACCAAGTTGCACCAAGCGATATTTTGATTCACCACAAGGGCGAAAAACCAACACCTTACGAGACCTTGCAGCAAGCAGCCGACACTACCCGCTGTATCCACATCGCCTACGTAGCTGAAGGTTATACGGAAGAGGAAATGCCAATATTCCTTCAGGATGCAAAAGAAGCAAACGAAGCCATTTTTAATCACGAACCTTTCAAGAGCATGAGAGACAGATTCAATGTAGTTGCAGTAAAATCAGCTTCTCTTGAAAGTGGCACAAGCGAACCTGGCAAGGGTATATGGAAGAAAACTGCTTTGAGTTCACATTTTGACACATTCTATAGTGAGAGATACCTCACCACACTTCATCTCAAAGACCTGCACAACTGTCTGGCTGGCACCCCATACGAACATATCATCGTATTGGTTAACTCTACAAGATATGGTGGAGGCGGAATCCTCAATTCCTACAATCTCACCACCTGCCACCAGAACTGGTTTAAGCCTGTTGTAGTGCATGAATTCGGTCACTCTTTTGCCGGACTTGCTGACGAATATGCCTATGAGAGCGAGCAGGTACCGATGTATCCTCATGATGTAGAACCATGGGAGAAAAATATCACCACATTGGCAAACTTCCACGGAAAATGGGAAGATATGATCAAGAAGGGTACCAAGATTCCTACCCCACTTTCTAAAAAGGAGAAAGAGGCAGTAAGCAAAGTTGGTGTTTTTGAAGGTGCAGGCTATAGCCCAAAGGGAGTGTATCGCGGCGTACAAGATTGCCGTATGCGCATCAACGAAACTCCAGAGTTCTGCATAGTATGTAAGAAAGCCCTACAAGACATCATCGACTTTTACACCAAATAAATGAGAAGCCAGGAGTCCCAAGCTCCCATTATCCAATAATAATAATAATTAATGAAATAAACACCAATCGCTTATGAAAGAGCAAACCTTAAACATCCAGTATCAGGTAGCTCAGTTAGACGAACTGAGCGACATTGAACAGCAATTGGTAAAGAAAGCCATGGAGGCCACCAATAATTCTTATGCCAACTACAGCCACTTTCATGTAGGTGCAGCCTGCCTGCTGGCTGATGGCAGAATCGTAATTGGCGCCAATCAGGAGAATGCAGCCTTTCCGTCCGGTCTCTGCGCTGAGCGTAGTGCCATCTTCGGAGCTCAAAGTAACTATCCTGAGCAAGCCATCACTACACTGGCCATAGCTGCACGCAACGAGAATGGCTTCCTTAAAAGCCCCATCTCCCCATGTGGCGCATGCAGACAGGTAATATTAGAGATGGAAGACCGATATCAGCAACCCGTTCGCATCTTGCTTTACGGAGAGAACTTCACCTATTGCTTCCACAGCATCAAGGACTTGCTTCCATTCTCATTCGTAGATGCCAATATGAAAGAATAATTTTTTGGATTATTCTATATTAAGTATTCATACAAACATATAAATCGAGTAGGAGGTAAACACTAATCATAGGTGTTTATCTCCTATTTTCA
>UQWP01000102.1 GCA_900544825.1 uncultured Prevotella sp.
GCTCGTTAGGGACTTGCACCCATTAGACAACACACATGCTAGTCAAACAAAAGAGATTATATTCCCGACTAGCAGGAATATAATCTCTTTTTTATTTGATAGAGGCTGAAGCCGGCATTTCTGCCGAGACTTCAACTACATTTTCTCCTCTCCATACATTTCTTTCCACCAGCTGCCATCATCCTGCAGCCACTTGGCAAACCAGGCGAAGATGGTGTTCTGCCACTTCAATCGCTTCTCGTAATCGATGATGTGGTGATCCTGACCATCTACCAGAACCATCGCCGTTGAACGGCCGAGGAGCTTCAAAGCCGTATAGAGCTGGATGCTCTCTCCCACTGGCACATTGTTATCGGCTGTTCCGTGCACGAAGAGCAATGGAGTATGAATCTTGTCTGCATTGTAGAGCGGACTCTGATCTACGTAGAGATGCTTGTTGGTCCAAGGATACTCGTTTGCCATGGAAACCTCGCTGTAGCTGTAACCCCAATAGCCTTCGCCCCAATAGCTGGTATGGTCGCTGATGCCGGCATGAGAAATGGCTGCGGCAAAGAGGTTGGTCTTGGTCTGGAGATACTGAGTCATGAAACCACCATAGCTGGCGCCGATGCAACCTATCTTCTTGCGGTTTACGAAACTATGCTCATCGCAGAATGCCTGGGTGCTGGAGATAATATCCTCAGCCACTCCCTCGCCGGCAGTATCCACATGGCGGGCAGAGAACTTCTGACCGAAACCGGTGGCTCCGCTTGGGTTCACAATCAGGACCACATAACCCATCGCAGCATAGACATGATGAGGATAGCGGCTCTGGAACATACGGGTGGTAGGACTGCAACCGCCATAGTAGTTCACCACCATCGGATACTTCTTGGAAGCATCGAAATGAGGTGGCAGATAGTAACGGCAGCAAAGGGTGTCGCCACGGGAATTCACGAAGTTCCAAGCCTTGCACTCGCCCAGCTCGATGTCTTTCAGCAGACGGGCACTGAGATCATCTACGAGCAGCGACTTCTGCGCCTTGGTGCTCATCTTGTAGAGTCGGTCGGCATTGGAAGCGCTCTGTCCTGAGAACGCCATTTCCGGATCAGCCACTGCAATGGAGAAGCTCTTGATGTTCTCCTCCGGAGTCTTGAGCAAGGTAAACTTGCCCGACTTAGGGTTCAGCTGGAAGAGATGCATGCAGTCTTTATCCTCGGCAGTGAAGTAGATGTTGCCATCTGCCTTACTCCAATCCACGCTCTGCACGTTAGGATTGAAATCCTTGGTCATCGGGCGCACCTTCTTATCCGCCAGGTTCATCAGATAGAGTTGGGTGTCAACCATGCTAGGAATCTGTCCCTCCTCCACATTCTTTCCAATTCCATCGAAAGCCTCAGGCGAACCGGTAACAAGAATACTCTTGCCGTCTGGCGAGAACTGGGCACTGTTCAGGAACTCTCCCTTCTCCACCAGAGTCTCAACACTCATATCGTTCAGATCGAGACGATAGAGGGAGTTGAGAGTAGTAGGACGCTTGGTAAGGCGCTCCTCGCTCTTGCCGATGAGCAGATAGCGGGAATCTGCGGAAATATCGTTGAGATAAACATTGTGGTAGCCGAAGGTAAGCGGCTGGAGAATACCTGAAGCCAGGTCAAACTTAGCCAGATAGCTGCGGGTTCTCCATCCTGGCTGACGGTCATCAGGTTCCTTTACATCATAAACCTGAGGGTCTTTCTTTCTGCCTTCCTCATAGAGCGTATAGATGAGCGACTTCTCATCAGGAGTAAACTGGAACCATCCCTCCGGAATGTTTGCTGCCAATACCTCTCGCTCCATATTCATCGGATTGATGGTAATCAGCTGAACCTCGCCATCTGCCCTTCCTTCGCCGGCAATGGAACTGTCGCTCGCCTTCTCGGTAAAGTAGAGTTTGTTGGTGCGAGGCATCCATCTTACACTTTCTTCAAAAGAAGCAACCACCTTGTTGGTCTGGCTGTTTCTCAATTCATTGACGCTATGGTTCTTGCCCTGTCGATCCACCCAAGTCTTGTGCACGATCATGAACTTGCCGTTTGGCGACATCTGAACGCTCGCATAGTTAGGCATACAGATTACATCGTATATATTAAAGGTACGCTTGGTGCTGGCTGAAGATTCGCCCACGCTCAGCTGCTTGCCATCAGCAGCAGTAACGCTGATCTTGAAATCCTGATCAGCTTTCTTTTCTGAAGAAGATGATTTTTCGGAAGCATTCTTCTCTGAAGCGGAAGCATTTGCTGATGAAGCGGTGAGGTACTTGATGACCACGGTATGGGTAGAAGGCATCAGGACAGTCTCCGCCTTATCGCCATTCACTTTCACCTGCTCACCATCCACAAAGAGACGATACAGCTTCAATCCCTTCACCTCGATGGTAGCCTGGGTACGGCTGGTATTCGATACGGTGAACGAAGCCAGATGGAGAGCATTCTGCTGCTTGCTATCAGCCAGGAGCTGGGAAGCAGCCACCTCCTTACCATTATTCAATAAGGTAAACGAGAGCGGAGAGTCGAGCACACCCTCCATCGAGAATTTCTCACCCTTCACATTCACGCTATCCGCCATCCAGGGGGTAGCTACAGGATAAGGACCTGCATGTTTCAGCTTCTGCACCTCGATGGTCTCGGCAAAGGCAGAAAGCGATGTTCCGAGCGAAGCACAGAGTGCCGCACTAAACGTAAGAGTCCGGAGGCTCATTTTAGTTGATTTCATCATAACTGATTTATATTTTTATTCCGAATTTTCTATTTCGCTGCGAAATTACAAAATAAAGTTGAGAAAAACGAATGAATGACTTACATTTTATGCTTTTTGCAGGGTTTCTGATAAATTTATGTTATCTCAACGTTAAGGACGGCTTTCGGAAAGTTATTGTTGGGTTAAACCCCTCCCGGTAGCATTGTCAATCCAAAAGAATCTATTATCTTTGCATCATCAAACAAACAAAAAGGCAAAAAGATAGTTAATAAACAAGGATATTCAAACACGAAGAATATGAATAAGAAAAATATGATTTTGATGAGCACTCTGCTCGTCTGCTCGCTCGAAAGTTTCGCACAGAGCGATGCTGAGGTCACAGATTCCCTCTGGAAGGATGTGGATCTCAACGCAGTTACCGTGGTTGCATCCAAACCACTGGTAAAGATGGAGACCGACAAGATGACCTACAACGTGCAGCAGGATGCTGACGCCAAGGCTTCTACCGTTCTCGACATGCTGCGCAAGGTGCCGATGGTTACCGTGGATGGACAGGATAACATTACCGTGAACGGTTCATCCAGTTTCAAGGTGTATGTGGACGGAAAACCCAACCCGATGTTCTCCGCCAACCCTTCGCAGATTTTCAAGGCAATGCCGGCAACCATGGTCAAGAACATTGAGGTAATCACCAATCCGGGAGCCAAGTATGATGCAGAAGGTACGGGAGGCGTACTCAACATTGTTCTCAACAAGCAAGCCGTGAACGGCGGCGGGGGCAACGACCTCAGCAATGGCTATAATGGCAACATCAGCGCTGCTGCCGGCAACCAGACGCAGCGCATCTCCGCCTTCATCAGCGGTCAGCAGGGCAAGCTTACCTACAGTGCCAACGGAATGTACAATCATCAGCGTATGGATGGAACCATCATCTCCTTCGACCGAATCCAGAAAGATGGAAGCACGATGAACTACTATCAGAATTCGGATATGAAACAGCCATTCTCCATGGGCAACATCAGTCTGAGCTACGAACTCGACTCGCTGAGCAACATCAGTGCCACGGCTGGTCTGACCACCTTCAGCCAGAAGATTACGGGGCACCCACTCACGAAGATGGCAGGCGGAATCTACGGCGAGGGATTCGAATACGGCAATGAGATGAAGCAGGATATGGGCAACACCTCCTTCAACGGAAGTCTCGATTATCAGCGATTCTTCAACAAGGAGCGCACGAACTATCTCATCCTCAGCTATCTCTTCAGCACCAACCCTTCTCACACCGACAACTATACGTTCTACGACAATATCAATCATGTGACGGCTCTCCAGCTCAACGACCAGCTCTCGAAGAGCAAGACACGCGGAACGGAACATACTTTCCAAGCAGACTTCACCCATTCGCTCAGCGCCACCCAACGTCTGAACTTCGGAGCCAAGTATATTGCCCGCATCAACAAGAGCGATTCCCGCTACTACGACGTGGCTGCAGACAAAAGCGAAACGCTGAATCCTGCCAACAGTATGGAGTATAAGAACACCCAGAACATCCTGGCTGCCTATGCTGAATGGAAAGGAAACTTCGGAAAGATAGGAACCATGCTGGGAACCCGATACGAACAGACCTGGGAGAAAGTGAAATTCGAGCAGGGCAAGGGCGACAACTTCGACAAGAACTACGGTAACCTCGTGCCGAGCGCCAGCCTCTCCTACAGCATCGCTCCTGGAATGAATCTCGGTGTGAACTACAGCATGAGAATCACCCGTCCGGGAATCACCTATCTCAACCCGTATGTAGATCGCAGCAATCCTACAGCCATCAGCTATGGTAATACAGACCTCGACGTGGTGAAGTCGCATCAGTTGAACATGGTATTCAATTATTACAACCCCAGATTCATCCTGAGCACGACCCTGGGTTATGGATTCTGCAACAACCAGATAGAGCAGTATTCGTTCATCGATGCAGACAACCTGCTCAACACCACCTACGGCAATGTTTCGAAGACTCGCAACGCCAGTCTGAATGTCTTTGCCAACTGGCTGGTGTTCAAGAAGACGAGATTGATGCTGAACGAGAGTCTGAGCTACAACGATCTGCGCAGCGAAGTTCTGGAATGGAAGAACCATGGCTGGAACAGCAGTACGATGATCAATCTGCAACAGACTCTGCCTTGGGAGGTGCAATGGACAGCAGGAAGCATCATTCAGAGCAAGCAGCAAAACCTGCAGGGCTATCAGAGCGGAATGGCTTTCTTCTACTCCACCCTCTCCAAATCCATCGTCAAGGATAAGCTGGATCTGAGTCTGATGTTCCTCACACCAACCGACGACAAGCTCAACATCAAGCAGAAGACCGTGGGTTCAGACTATGTGCAGAATATGACGGTGAAGGTGCCTCTGCGCCAGATCAGTCTCACCCTTACCTGGAAGTTCGGCAACACCAAGAAGCAATTCCAGCAGGCGAAATCCAACATCAAGAACGATTTCCAGGAAGAAAAGCAGGGAATCCAGACGGGCGGAATGAGTGGAAACTAATAAGTCCAGGAGCCATCGGAAACATAGAATAAAATAAACAATACTCTCTCTCGAACGAGTTGCAATGCACAAAAAAAGCATTCGCAACTCGTTTTTTTATGCAATCTATTGTCTATTTGATTTCTTTTTTGTACTTTTGCAAACAAAATATCACATAAAATAATAAAATAATGAAGAAACAAACGCAAGCCATTCATTTGGAATACGAGCGCCGCGATGCTTACGATTCGCTGAGCGTTCCAGTATATAACACCCTTGCCTACGAATTCGATAATGCTGCCGTCATGGCGGAAGCATTCACCGACAAGATCAAGGCTCCCGATTACTCCCGCGTGGAGAATCCTACGGTGACCAACCTGGAGCGCCGAGTGGCAGCCCTCACCGATGCTGCCCACGCCACAGCCTTCAATTCGGGAATGGCGGCAATCAGCAATACTTTCATGTCCTTGGCTGCACAGGGCAAGAACATCGTTACCTCGAAGCATCTCTTCGGCAATACCTACGCTCTGCTCGTTGCTACCCTGCGCCGATTCGGCGTAAAGGTGCGTTTGCGCGACCTGACCAATATAGAGGAGGTGCGTGAAGCCATCGATGATGACACCTGCTGCGTCTTCCTGGAAATCCTGACCAACCCACAGTTGGAGGTTGCCGATCTGAAAGCCATCTCGGAAGTGGCTCACGAAAAGAATGTTCCGCTGGTAGTGGATTCTACCGTGATTCCTTTCACACAGTTCTCGGCTAAGAGTCTGGGAGTAGATATTGAAGTGGTTTCCAGCTCTAAATATGTAAGTGGCGGTGCTACTTCGCTCGGCGGTCTGGTCATCGACTACGGAACTCCTTACAACGGCGATTTCGCCAAGCGTCTCTATGGCGAAATGCTCTTCAACTTCGGTGCCTATATGACTCCACAGGTAGCCTATATGCAGACCATCGGACTCGAAACACTCGATGCGCGCTATCGTGTTCAGAGCGGCAATGCCCTGGAACTTGCCAAGAAACTGCGCACCCTGCCTCAGATTCAGTATGTAAACTATGTAGGTTTGGAGGATAATCCTTACCACGAGTTGGCGCAGCGCCAGTTTGGCAAGACGGCGGGAGCCATGATCTGCATTGATTTGGAAAGCAAGGAAGCCTGCTTCAGTTTCCTGAACAATCTGAAGCTCATCCATCGTGCCACCAATCTCTTCGACAACCGTTCGCTCGCCATTCATCCGGCAAGCACCATCTTCGGTGCATTCTCCGAGAACATGCGCAAGTCGATGGATGTAAAAGACACCACCATCCGCCTCAGCGTAGGTCTGGAGGATGTGGATGATCTCTTCGAAGACATCAAGCAGGCGGTTGAAGGAATTCAAAAATAGAATTTAATCGTTAGCATCAAAAAGGCTAATCATAAAGTTCAAAGCTCAAAGTTCAAAGTAAAATGTACGATTTCGATAAGATCATAGACCGTTCGGGCAGCGACGACCTGAAGCATGGCGCCCTGCTGCCCCGCTGGGGACGAGATGACCTGCTGCCACTCTGGGTAGCCGATATGGATTTCGAGACCCCATCTTTCATTACAGATGCCCTCAAGGCAAGACTGGAACACTCTCTTTTCGGCTACACCATGGAGCCGGAAGATTATCTGCCCAGCATCATCGACTGGGTGCATGACCACCACCAGTGGGATGTGAAGCGAGAGTGGATAAGATTCATCCCTGGTATTGTAAAAGGTATCGGACTCGTGGTGAATGTCTTCACCCGTCCTGATGAGAAAGTCATCATCCAGCCACCCGTTTATCACCCATTCCGCCTCACCCCAGAGGGTAACGGCAGAGAGGTGGTCTTCAATCCGCTAAAGATGAAGGAGGATGGATATTACGAGATGGACTTCGAAAACCTGGAGAAAATCTATGATGAGAAGTGCAAGATCCTGATTCTCTGCAATCCTCATAATCCGGGCGGTATTACCTGGAGCAAGGAAACCCTGCAGCGACTTGCCGACTTCTGCTACGAACATCATCTGCTCGTTATCAGCGATGAGATTCATGCAGACATGGCTCTGTTTGGACACAAGCACATCCCATTTGCTTCGGTTTCCGACAAAGCGCGCAACATCAGCATCACCTTCCAGGCTCCTTCCAAGACCTTCAACATTGCAGGAATCGTAAGCAGCTACGCCATCGTTCCAAACGAAGAAATCCGCAGGAAATTCTATCCTTGGCTGAGTGCCAACGAACTGGATGAGCCAACCCTCTTTGCTCCAATCGCCACCATCGCTGCTTTCCGCAAGGGTGAAGAATGGAGAAAGAAGATGCTTGCCTACATAGAAGACAACATCCGATTCGTAGAGGATTACTGCCGCGAGCATATTCCGGGCATTCGTCCGTTGCGCCCACAGGCTTCCTTCCTGGTCTGGCTCAACTGCCGAGACCTGCATCTCTCCCACGATGCGCTTCTCGATTTATTCATCGACAAGGCGCACCTGGCGCTGAATGATGGTGAAATGTTTGGTCCTGGCGGCGAAGGCTTCATGCGACTGAACGTTGCAACTCCTAGAAGCATTATCAAGCAGGCTTTGCAGCAGTTGGAAAAGGCTGTAGCCCAACTCTAGACCAGCAAGAAAAGACAATAATGAGGGTGTGTCATAAGTCCATGACGCACCCTTTTTCTATCTATAATTTTCCG
>UQWP01000103.1 GCA_900544825.1 uncultured Prevotella sp.
ATATCTTCAGCGGACAGGTCGTTGGCGAGACCGCCAAGACTTTATCCGAGCGTTTCGGCAAGGTGCTCCAAAAGCGCCAGTCCATTTCCATCAACCGTCAAGATGTCTCTACGTCCATCAATACCCAGATGGACAGTCTCATTCCGCCAAGCAAGATTAGCGGACTCACCCAAGGTATGTTTGTTGGATCTGTTTCCGACAACTTCACCGAGCGCATAGAGCAGAAGATCTTCCATGCCGAGATTGTCGTTGACACCGACAAAGTAAAGCGAGAGGAAAGCCATTATCAGCCTATCCCCATCATCAACGACTTCAAGGATACCAATGGCAACGACTGCATGAAGCAAGCTATTCTGGACAATTACAACCAAATCAAGGAAGATGTCAAGCAGATTGTCAAGGATGAACTGGGGCGTATCGCTGCTGACGAGAATTTGAAGCACTTGATACAGAAATAGAAACGACAAAGGCAGTGGAACAAATCACCACTGCCTTTGTCGTCTTTCTATTTTAATAATGCCTTGCCTTTTTCTGTAAGCATATATTTCTGTTTTGGATGTTTCGGATTATCAGGATATAGTTGTTCAACATAGCCTTCTTCCATTGCAGGATATAGATATTTATCAAGGAAATAAGTCTTGTCTTTCAACTTTATACATTCCATTATCTCCTTGGCAGACATCATGTTATCTCTTATTACAGTAATTACTTTCATTAACTGTGGGGTAACTGTGGGGAAACTGTGGGGTAACTGTGGGGTAACTACCACACTGTTCCTGTTATATTTGAATACGACCCACACAAAATTACCATCAGTATTGAATTCTGGAGCAGGCAAGCCTACACGTTTGCATTCATCGACCATTGTACCTATTCCACGTCCCCAACTCTCCAATATCTTGCTCTTATAGAGTACGTTGGCGATAATTGGATTCTGTGGCTTGGAGTCATGTTCCTGCATAAGACGTTCTATAGGCAAGTCGGCAGGAAAAGTTCCCGTATTTCGTATTTCAACACGGTCATCGTAGATAGCGATGCTAACAGAACTACCCGGTTGATGATACGAGCGATGGCAAAGTGAGTTGATGCAGCTCTCTCTTAAAGCCTTGTACGGAATGCTCAACTCTTCCTCACGATAAAGACCGTTTATCTTACCAGACAGTGAAAGATGCTTAAAGAAAAATGCCATTGAGGCATCAAGCAATTCGTAAATGTTACCTTCCGCACGTTGGTTGTCTATAAACTCTTCTTTTGTTGTTCCTTTGAAACGAGCCATACGCACAAGACATTGTGGGTATCCATACAAATCCTTGCCAAACAACACGGCGGCTGCATTGTTCAGTTTACCATCATAGAACAAGCCGAACTTTTTCAAGATTACAGGTATCTCCTCGCGAATAGTTGTTTCAGGAAGTCTTCCGTTTCGTATTCCCTCACGGACAGCACCGAGAATGGCATTCTCATCCAAGTCGGTTATCTTCAAATCGGAGTTTATCATTGCTTCCCATCCATATTTTCCGCCTCTTTCCATTAAGAGATGGTTATACCGTTCCTGTGGCATAAAGGTTGTGGTACTTTCAATGCGCATATAAGCCCTTCCCTTATAAGTGAAAGGACGCATGAATCGTTGACATTCCGCATGAATGGCTATCACATATTTGTCAATCTCCAGAATAGGAACATACGAGATTTCCAACTCTACAAAAGGCTCAATTCTATTGACCGCCTCAGCAATAGAGCGTTTAGTATTGTCAGATACCTCTTGACCTATAATCTTACCATTATCCTTTACACCATAAAGAATAGTACCACCTTCACAATTGAGAAACGCACATAGAGTCTCCATCGAACGGTCTAATTGACCTGTCGATTCCTTAAACTCCAAATTGTTGCTTTCCTTTAAGGAAGCAAGTTTTTCTATATCTTGATAATTCATACTTGTTGCATTTTTTTTCGAACCCAGATGGTATCAATCTTTGGATAGCAATAGATACCTTGTGCCACTCTTATTATGTCTCCATCTTTGCACAAACGCACCAAGGTTGACCTTATTGCATCGGATGATGCCATTCCTCTTTATTTTGCCACAAAACTACAATATTTTTGTGGCAATACCAAAAGTTTTTAATCTTTTTCAGAAATAACATAAGAAACACCTCGATTATCTCCTCATCCTTTCCAATTCATCATCCCTCCGCATCTTATCATTCAACTTCTCCTGCATCTTGTCCAGGAAGTAGGTACGACTGTAGTTCTTACGTCTCCGGATATCGGTATAAAAACGGTAGCAGTCCTTAGCCTTGACACCAAAGAATTGGTACATGGCTTGAGCCAGCTCCTTGAATTTCACTTCGCCGTCATTCACACTTCCCATCACGCAGATGCCATATACCATCTCTACGAGGTCTACTGCGTTCCCCGTCCAGCATATCGGCAAAGCCTTGTCCGTCTTCTCATGGGCAATAGCTACAGAAGCCCCCTTGCACGCACTTGCCTTTACCTGCAGCATCATCTTACGGATGAACGACAGGGCTTTCTTGATATACAGTCCAAGAGTACATCCTGTATCTGGATGTAACAGAGGATGGTATTGCAACTCTGTCTCTGCAAACACAAGGGCATGCAAAGCCTCCTTGCTCTCTGACGCACGATGGCACAGGTCTATAACCTGAGTTACAAACTGGTGATACTCCTCCTGAATCTGCTCCATCTTCATCTTGCCGCCAAGGTCGTTGATAACCTTAAAGAAGGCAGTCTCTGTCAATATATTATAGCTCATAAGTCTTTCTGTTTTGATTGTTAAACTTCTATTTGGCGGTGTACACACAACCCCTAGAAGTCCAAAAGCAATGCCAACAGACGCCAGACAGCGCCAAAACAGAGTATAACTTTCTGATTATCAACACAGCAACAGCAACCACAGCCTAGCAGCATAAAAACAAAAAGTGTTCAAAACCTGAACACCTGTTCACGTTTTGAACACCCCATTCTACACTTTTGCCTTCACAAAAGCCTATTCTATACCATACTTCTCCTTCAGATTGTACAATGTCGTTCGTCCAATCCTCAGTATCTCTGCGGCTTTCGTATGATTTCCCTTGGCGAGTTTCAAGGCTCCAATGATTCGTTCCCGTTCCGAATCCGTATCTCGCAGTGCCGTCGTTACCGTTGTTGTCCCCGAAAAAGAATCAAACTTCAGGTTCTCTTCCGTGATCTGCTTCTCTTTCGCCATGACCACGGCATTTTTGATGACCCGTTTCAGTTCTCTCACATTACCTGGCCAGGTATAGGTTTCCAAAGCCTTGATGGCTCCGGTACTGAAACCATCTATCTCTTTTCCGAACCGCAGTTTATATCTCCTCAGAAAGAATTCTGCCAATGGTCTGACATCCTCTACCGCCTCTCGCAATGGCGGCAACTCGATGATGGTCTCGCAGAGACGTTGCAGCAGGTCATGCTTGAAGGTATCATTGTTCACTGCCTTGCCCAGATCTTCATTGGTAGCCAGCACCAACCGCACATCGGCCTCGATGTCCTTTGTTCCGCCAACTCGTCTGAATCGCTGTTCCTGCACCACTCGCAGCAGCATCTTCTGCACCTCCAGAGATAGGTTGCCTATCTCGTCCAGAAACAGGGTTCCTCCCTTCGCTTCCTCAAACACGCCCACACGGGCATTGTCTGCCCCGGTAAAAGCACCTTTCTCATGGCCCAGAAGAGTAGAGGCGGCAAGCTGTTCATTCAGGGTGCCGCAATCCAAGGTGACGAATGGCTTGTTGGCTCGCTTGCTTTTCTCATGTATCATCCGGGCGATATGCTCTTTCCCCGTACCGCTCTCTCCCAGGATCATCACGGTTATCTGGATGGGAGCAAACATATTCACCAGTTCTATCACCTTCGTGAAGGCTTCACTGGTCCGGGCAAAGATCTTCTCACGACTCTTGGCGATATGTTCATTCCCTTTCCACAGGGCATTCAGAAATTCAAACAGTTCTCCCTGCATCTCACTCTTCGGGAAATAATTGGCTGCGCCCTTCTTGATGGCTGCCACGGCAGATGAATAACTCTCATAGTCCGTCATGATGACAAACTGGTTTTCATAACCATTCTCCCGCATCCACTCCAACAGTTGGATGCCGTCACCATCGGGCAACCGAAGGTCAGAGAGTACGATGGTAAACTCATCCGCCTCTCGCACCAGTTCCATGCCCTTGCGCATGTTGTAGGCTTTGGAAGTCTCCCAACCTTGACGCTTCAGCATATTACAGATGCGTTCACAGAAGGTCATACTGTCTTCTATCACTATGATCCGCTTCGTCATTCCATTCCTCCTTCCTGTTCTTCATGAATAGCCTGGATGATATCTTCGCACTGCCGTTTGATCTCACAGATTCCCTGGGCTATTTCCTTGTCCTTAGTGGTAGTATTCTTCACGGAAGAAAATACGCGATTCAGCTTTTCACCGCATCCTATCAGTTCCCAGGTTCCTCTCATGCTATGCAATATTTCTTTCAGTTCATGGCGGTCGCCTTTCTCCCAGGCCTTGTCGATACGGCGGATATTCTCCTCCGTCTCTTCCTCAAACAGCCACAGCGTTCTTTGCTTCTCACCAAATTCATACAGGGGTATCAGGTCTATGCTCCCTTTCCCGTTCACCTCCTTCTGGATGAATCGGTTGGCAACCGACATCAATTCGTTCGGAGAGAAGGGCTTGGATAGGCATCCCGAAAAGCCCTTCCCGGTCAGATAGTCCTCTGTGATACCTGCCGATCCCGTCACGGCAACAACGGGTATCGTCCGGGAATTTCCGATGTTTGACATTCGCAGGATCTTGAGCACATCATATCCGTTTGCGCCCTGCATCTTCAGGTCGGTAAACAGGATATCATAGTCCTTCTCGCGCATCTTTGCCAGTAATTCATCCATACTCATACTGGTATCGCATCTGATTCCGTTTTCCACAAATATGCCCTGCATCCGATGGAGTATCAGCTCGTTATCGTCTATGACGACCACTTCCGCTCTGTTGTCCCCGATCATCTCATTCTCTCTTTCTATATCTTTCTCATGCACCAGTGGCAATGGGATTTCCACTGTGATGGTACTGCCGACATTCTTCTTGCTCGATAGTTCGATTTTACCATTCATCATACCCACCAGATTTTTCACGATAGACAGTCCCAAGCCGAATCCGTCTTTCGTTGCCGCATTGCTCAGCTGTCTGAAGGCATCAAAGATTTGCTGTTGTTCCTCTTCGTCCATTCCGGTTCCGGTATCATGCACGGAGATGAACAGCATGCCGCCCTCATAACTCAGCCGAAGGGTCACAGAACCGGCATCCGTAAATTTCAGGGCATTGGACAACAGGTTTCTTACGATTCTCTGTATCTTCTCCTTGTCGCCCAGCACGATGTCGTCCGACGAACTCTCCACGGTCAGCACCAGTCCCTTCTTGTCCGCCAGTCCTGCAAATTCCGATGCCAGCCTTGTTCCAAGTCCTTTAACGGTAAAGGGTTTGACCATTATGGTCTCTTTCCCGTTGTCCAGCCGGAAATAGTCCAACAAATCATTGAGCATCTGCTCCATACCTGCTACGGCTTCCAAAGAGATATCTATTTCATCAGCAGATTCTTTCTTCATGACACCCAGATGGTGTTTGAGGGTTGCCAACGGGATTCGCAGCTCATGGGTGATAGCCTGTATGGTCTGGCGGCGCTGGGTGAGAAGTTCTATGTTCTGCTGGTTTTTGGCATTCAGTTTTCCGATAAGCTGATCGGTTCTTTTCTTGTTTCTGATAACCTGCAGGAACATGCAGAACAATACCAGAATCAACAGGGAGAGCATACCTATATAATAATAGGTGTAGTTACCTTCCAGCGTTGCTATCTGCTGCTCTCTTTCCACGATTCCGTTGTTGACATGCTCGTCAACAACGGCAATCATTTTCTGCAGATGATGGTTGATGGCTTCATTCCTGATGCCCAGACTGTCCAGATGCCCATTGACCTTACGGCTCTGTTGCTGATGCCTGACGACAATCTTCTGATTGAGCATAGACAGCATTTGGGTCGTGGCGGTGGGCTGTTGACGCTTCACGGTATCTACGGCAGCCTTCTCTTCTTTTCCAAACAGCCGTACCCAAAATCCCCGTTTCTTCTTTTGAGTCTCAGGACGGGGAGTAGAGAACTGCACTTGCTGCTCTTTCTTGCTTTTCGCAACTATCTTGGGCACTTCCATCGTCAGCTTCTCATGAATATCATTGCGCTTCTGTACGGCATTCCTGATTTGCAATAACAGTCTTTCCTTCTCAACAAACAGCTGGCGGAGGTCCTCAGTTTCTATCTGACGATTCATCTTCCCCATGTTCTCCAACATATGGTCCACTTCCATCCGAAGTTGATGATAGTCTTCTACGTCAGTGGCGTCCCAGTCTGCTACCGTCTCGCCAAGCAATGCCATCTCGGCGATATGCATGTTCAAATCATGCATATCCTTGCGCCACTCATGCAGTTCTGTATTCCTGCATTCTATCTCTTTCCTGTCGTGCCATTCAGATAGGCCGATCATGATGGTACATCCTATGATGAGGATGGCTGCCATGATACCGCCTGCCATCCATCGGCAGATATGTCCAGTCTGTTTCTTGTGTTCCATCTTTATATTTTCTTAGCCGTTACAATTCTATGGTCCTGCTGTAACCATCATTACCTTGTACTTCAACCGAATGTTCGTTCCACCTGTATATGTATTTATATTCTGGAGGCAGGATAATATTACCCCTCCTGTCCAATAGTCCATACAAACATTTCTGTATGCCTATTCTGCATTCTGCATAATCACCTCGGAAGTCAGAGATATACGAATAAATGGGTTTCACAATGATGTCGTTCATCACCCTCAGTCCCCATCTGCCATCCTGCTGGAAAGGCTCTACATTCTTCAGATATTCATTCAGCTGTCTTGCTGTCATCTTCTTCCTTGCCGTATTCGCCTTCTTTACCACTATCAGCTCATCATTCACGGCAATAATGCTCTGCAGCTTCTTCACATAGGTTGGAATGATACCCTTACCAGCCCTCAGCCCAGCAAACATGCTCTCCCAGTTGCGAGGCTTGTCGGGCAAGCCGAACTTGCGGTAGTTACCTACGTTGTCGATAATCATGCACACCTTATCCTTGTTCTCATGGTTGATGCGCAACCCGCGCCCCACCATCTGCAGGTACTTGGCAAGCGACAGTGTTGGGCGTGCCATCTGGATAAACTCTACGTCAGGACAGTCAAACCCCTCATCGAAGAGGTTCACGTTCACCAGACAGTCTATCTCACTGCGTCTGAATGCCTCCACCATCTCCTTGCGTTTCTTGGCAGGAGTCTTACTGTCCAGTGCCACACTTTTTATTCCGAGGGCATTGTAACAGGCGGCTATCGCCTGGGCATGAACAATGTCTATGGCATATACGATTCCTTTCTTGCCGTCAGCATATTTCTTTACGCTGTCATAAAGCCTTTGAATAGTCTGCGGAATGTTCAGTTTCTCGTCCATCTCCTTGATGGCATAATCGCCATCGCTTCCTCGTTCCTTCAACTGGTTCACCGTCAACTGATCGTTGGAGTACTTGCCGATAACCACGTAGTCGTAAGGTGACAGATAACCACGCAGGATAAAGTCGTTGGTACAGGGCGATTTCAGCAATATCTCGAAAAGTTTGCTGAAGGATTTCTTGTTCATGCGGCATGGAGTTGCCGTCATACCGAGTTTCAGGGCCTTTCTATTCCTGCCAAACAGGTCTTGATAGGAGGTTGCTATGGCGTGATGCGCCTCATCCACTACGATGAGTCCTGGCGTACACCCAGCCCCTTCCAGTTCGTCGA
>UQWP01000104.1 GCA_900544825.1 uncultured Prevotella sp.
CCACGAACAGAAAGAGATAATCATAGAGCATGTTGAACGACAGGCTCGATGAGTCCATATCCCAAAAGTACAGGCGGAAGCCTATCACAAGGAACATGGACATCAGGATCACCGGAAAAAACGACAGGCCGCCCAGACGGGGGACCGGCGTCGTATGTACCTTACGGGAATCCGGGACATCATATAACCGTTTCTTGTGGGAGATCACCAAGATCCTCGGGATGATCACCATCCCGAACAGCACGGAAAAAAGGAAGCCCGACAGTAGTAGTAATGTTATTTGCATGATTTGCGTATTAGTTATTTCTTCTTGTCACCGGCCTCGAAACCGTAACCATAGCCGTAGCCGTAGCCATAACCGTAGCCGTAGCCATAGTGGCTGCCATATCTGCCGCCACGGATCTTGGTACCGTTGAGGATAAGCGACATGTTCTTGAACTTCTTCTCCTTATAGAGCTGTTCGATGTCGTCCAGCATGCTGCGCTCCATCAAGCCGCTGCGAACCACGAAGATGGTGCGGTCGGCATATTTCTCGAGAATCTGGGTATCGGCTACAATCTCTACAGGAGGACAGTCGATGAAGATATAGTCATACTCCTTACGGAGCTGATTGATAAGCGATTCCAAACGTTCGCTGAAGAGAAGCTCCGTAGGGTTTGGAGGCATGGTACCGATAGGCAGGATGTCGAAATCCTTCACCAGTCCGTTCTCCTCACCATGGCAGATGATGCCCTTCAGGTCGTCGGTTCTGCCATTGAGGTAATCACTCAAGCCCTCGGCAGGATTGCCTACGAGCATAGAGGTGGAACCATGGCGGAGGTCACCGTCGATGACGAGCACCTTCTTTTCCTTGATAGCGAGCGACATGGCGATGTTGGTAGCCAGATGGCTCTTGCCGGAATCCGGATTAAAGGAAGTGATGACGATGACGTTCTTTTCAGGATGCGCTCCGATGGTGAACTCGAAGTTGGTACGCAATACGCGGAACGCCTCGTTCACGATGTCGCGCTTGCCAGCCTTCACCACAATCTGACGCACCTCCTTCGGCTTCTTCCAGAACAGGATGCGCTGCTTCAGGGTTGGACGATTCTTGCGGCTGATATAGAACGGAATCTCGCCCAGGAATGGGATGGTTACGTTCTTCAGGTCCTTTCTGCCTCGCACGGTGGTGTTCATGTTTTCACGCACGAAGATGATGACCACAGGGATGAGGAAGCCCAGTGCGAATGCTACGAGCATGATGTTGCGGCGCACAGGAGCCACAGGCAGGTTGCTGCCTGTAGGAGGAGTGATGACGCGGGTATTATAGGCGGTGAAAGCCTTGGAAAGCTCATTTTCCTCACGCTTCTGGAGGAGGAAGAGATAGAGCGCCTCCTTTACCTTCTGCTGACGACCCACGGTCTGCAGGTACTTAGCCTGGTTAGGGTTGCTGGCAATCTGCGAGGTGGTATGCGCCTCGTTAGCCTGCAGGGTGCCCAACTGGGTGCGGAGGGTTACCACGAAGTTGTCGATACTTGCCGTAATACTTCTGCGCATGGCATTCAGGTTCTGGTCGTAATCGGCAACCAACGGATTCTGTTCGCTGGAATTGGCAACGATGTTGTTGCGCTCCAGCAGGGTCTTGTTGTATTCAGCAATCTGCTGCTCGATGCCCGGACTGTCGATACCGGTATTGGATGGCAGCACCTGGTTCTTGCCCACTCTGCCTACGAGACTGCTGCGGATATACTGCGCGATGGAGAGGCGTGAGTTGAGATCCATGATCTGCTTGCTCAGGTCGCTGCTCTTCTGCATATACTGCTGAGCTGCAGTCTCTACATCAGGCAACAGGTTGGCACTCTTGAAGGAAGAGATGTCCTTATCCACATCGCCCAGTTCATGCTCGATGACGCCGAGGCGATCGGTGATGAAACGGGAGGTGGAAACCGTCATCTGGTTCTTGTCGTCGAGCCAGTTCTTGCGGTATACGGCGATGATGGTGTTGAGGATATCCTCGGCACGCTTGGTCTGTACATCCGTATAGGTAAGATTTACGATGCTAGTCTTCTCCTCGTTCAATCCCACCGTGAGCGAGCCTAAGATGCGATTGGTCATGGAATAGAGGTCGGTATGGCTTACGTAGAGTGCCGGTGCATCGCCACCCTTGATAAAGGCAGCGTAAGATGGCGCAGCCTCCAGCTTCACCTTACCCAATGGAGTCTGAACCAGTTTGCCCAACTTACCTGTGACGGTCTTGTTGGTCTCCACAGGAGTTCCATTAGAAGATGTACCCTTGAAATCAGTGAGTTCAAACTTATCTCCGCCCTTCAGGTAAACGGTCATCGAACCATAGTGTTCTTCGCCGATGGTGAGGAACTGCACGGTGACAGGGAGGTCGTTGCCATAGAGCACATTGCGGTGGAATCGTCCGTCAACAGCGTAATCTACATTGAGTTTCAGCTGCTTTCCTACTTCCAGAAGAACGGAAGGCGACTTGATGGCAATGAGTTCGTTATTAACGTTCGACTTGGTGCCTCCCAATCCCATATCAGAGAACATCGACTCCACATCGTTATTGATGGAACTACCTTTGCTTTCATCCTTGATGAGCAGGGAAGCCGTGCGCTGATATACATTTGGTGTAGAGAGCAGATAATAGCCGGCTGCTCCCATCGTAACGAACAGGGAGAGCACGAACCATTTCCATCTGGCTAAACAGAGATAAAAGAGGTCTTGCAGGCGGATGAAATCATCCCCCTGGTTGCGGCGAAGCATCGGATTTGGAGCACCCTGATTATTCGCCGGATTTGAATTCTGTATCATCTATAATTTATAAACTATAAACTGTTAACTATTAATTATCAATTATTAATTAACCTTGAGGAAGGTGAGGATGGTAACGGCGAGTGAAGATACGCTCAGCCAGAAGCCCGTAGACTGGATGGTGTTTCCATTGACGGTAGAGGTACGCTTCTTGGTATCGTTAGGTGAAACATACACCACGTCGTTCTGCTGCAGGTAATATACAGGCGAGCTGAATACATCCTTGCCCGAGCAGAGATTAATCTTATAAATCTTCTGATGGCCGTTTTCCTGGCGGAGCACCATCACGTCGTCGCGCACACCGGTGATGGTCAGGTCTCCGGCATTGCTGATGGCATCGAGGATGGTAACCTTCTCGTCTTCGATGGCAAACTGTCCTGGGTGGTTCACCTCTCCCATCACGGAGTAATGGAGATTGCTCAAGCCCACGGTAACCACAGGATCCTTGACCAGACTTGCGTCAATCAACGCTTTCTTGATTTTCTCAGCCACCTGCTCACGCGACAGGTTTGCCACATGAACGGTTCCCAACACAGGGAAATCGATATTACCCTTGCTGTCCACAGTATAGTAATAAGCATCCTTGCTTACGTTGGAGCTGCTACTGCTGTTACTGCCCGTAAGGTTGAAGAGCTGGGAAATCTGCTGATCCTTGCTCTTTACTCCGATATAAATCTTATCGGTAGGCTTTACGGTTATCACTCTGTTCTGCAGGGTAATGACTGTATCAGGATTATTGTTCAAATCCTGAAAATAGGCTACATTCTTCGGAGTACCGCAAGAAGTAGCAATCAGGAGCGCTATACCCAGCGCTCCTGACAACACAAGTTTACTAAATTTCATTTTTTTATCTAGATAATGCTGTTTTTAATCATTACTTCTTCTCCTCTTTTCCGGCGAGGCTTACGAAATTGCATTCGGTGAGGAATGCGGCACAGGAGAGGAATCCTTCTATCTTGACCACGAAGCATTTCTCATCCTTCCCCTTCCCGCTCTTGCATCCCTTCACCTTCTGGTAATATCCCTCGAGCCCGGCAAAGACGCCGTCCTCTATCCTCACCCTTGCTTCAGGGCGCAGATTGATTTCCCCGGGAAGGAAGAAGTGCTTGTTGGCATCCTCCACGTTTTCGTAGAGCGCCATGAAATCCTCCATTTCCTTATCGGGGATGGTGATAATTTCAGAATGTCCATCCATGGGACGGATCTTGAACTGAAGCATGGAATTGTAAATCTGCTTGAGATTCCGCATTCTGCCTGGCGTTGCCTTCACAAAAAGGAGATTGCGGACTACGGGGCGATAGGAAATGACTCGCTTGCGTATGTGCTGCCCCACCATACGCTCGATGCGTTCCAAAGGAAGGAACACCTTGATATCCCGGTTGGTCTTGAGATGAGCCACTATCTTCATTTCGCGGTATGGGGCACTCATGGCATACCAGAGAGGGGCTTCATCAGGCTTTTCCAAAGTCATCTATTCATTCTTTTTTATTAACATTAATTTCAGAAAATGGCGCAATTTTAGCTCCTTACGATACCATATAACTACTTTAATTTCAAGATGTTACACATTTACCATGTTTCAGTGACAGGCTTTTAAATTTCGTTCTTATTTACAAACGTTCTTAAAAGAGTATCCTTATCACGCTGCAAAATTACGCTTTTTCTCTGATTTAAACAAATTTTTTGGGTCTTTTTTTTTTTTTAACAATTGGTTTTCTGTAGGGGGGCTTTTGGGAGCCCCCCTCATAAAACCAATTGGCGACAGAAACCCTTTGAGGCGAGGTTGGCGCTTTGCGATTGTTTGACGCCTGCCGGAAGACTTTGAGGGGAATTACTGGGAACACCTTATTATAATATGATTATTCACGGAAAAAATATGGGGAAAAGTTTGGGGAATTCAGTTTTTATTGCTATCTTTGTGGGCAAATTTACTAGAGATCTATAATTCTAAGAAAAGAAATAGAAAAAAATAACTTACATACAACATCTTATGGAGAAAAATATATACAAAGGTAACGTCCTGATCAGAAGGTTGGTGAGCATCGCAGACTTCATCATCCTCAATTGTCTGTTATTGGGTCTCATAAACATCGAGTTCCTTCATGTTCCCGAATACCTAGATCTGAAAACAAAGATTACATTCTTTATAGCAAACGTTGCTCTCGCCATCGGCGAATACAACTATAGTACTATCATCCATATAAGACGAATCGGTTTCCAGCAAGTACTTAAGCGTACGTTCTTCCTGACGCTTTGTACTACCGTCAGTTTCATGCTCTTCCTGAAATTCTTCAGTCATAGTGGAGAAATATTTACGTTCGGTTTCTACTTCGGCATCCCTTTCTATATTGCTCTGATCATCAGTCGAATCATCGAGCTCAAGGTTCTGAAATATCACCGTACCAAAGGTAGAAACAGTCGTACCGTAATCTTCGTGGGTAGCGATCCTGCCGTAAGAGAAATGTACATCACCATGACCGAAGACCCTTCTGCGGATTATATCGTGAAGGGTTATTATGCCGATGATGACATCACCGGTGCGCCTCAGGAGCTGAAAAAACTGGGTACTATGCAGGATCTTAACAAAATTTTAGACTCCAAGCTGAACGAAACCATCAACGGTTCATCTTATGGTCTAGATGAGGCTTTCTGCTGCTTATCGCATCAGGAATCTGAGCAGATTGTGAAGATCATGCGCTTCTGTGACAAGAACGTGGTGCATTTCTATTATCTGCCTCGTCTGTTCGGCGAATATAAGTTGCACCTGGATTCCATTAGCTTTATGGGCAAGACGGTTTACACAAACCATAATGAGCCACTGTCTTCTATCTCGAACCGTATTCTCAAGCGTGCCTTCGATATCGCCGTGAGTGGTGTGATCTGTCTCTGTTTCTTGCTTTTCATCCCAATCATTGCGCTGATTATCAAGATTCAGAGTCCGGGCCCTATCTTCTTCCGTCAGGCTAGAACGGGTCTGAATGGTGATACCTTCATGTGTCTGAAGTTCCGTTCAATGCATGTGAACAAGGATTCAGACAAGGCTCAGGCTACGAAGAATGACCCAAGAAAGTTTGCGTTCGGCAACTTCATGAGAAAGACGAATATTGATGAGTTCCCTCAATTTATTAATGTATTGAAGGGCGATATGAGTATCGTGGGTCCTAGACCTCACATGTTGTATCATACTGAGGTATATGGCAGTTTGATTGATAAGTATATGGTTCGCCACTTCTCGAAGCCTGGCATTACCGGTTGGGCCCAGGTAACGGGTTTCCGCGGTGAGACGAAGGAGCTCTGGCAGATGGAGGAGCGCATCAAGCGAGATATCTGGTATATCGAGAACTGGTCGTTCTGGCTTGACATCCGTATCATCTTCCTGACAGCCAAGAGTATTATCTGCCCGGATAAAAACGCTTATTAAAAAATGCATTCTTTCGAATGCATTTTTTTTGCCTGGCAGATAAAATCATTTTTTCGTTTACTCCTCCAAAGCCTTGATTTGCTTTTTGGGGGTGACTCCCAGATTCTTCAGGCTCTCTACCCTTCTCATTACATTGCCGGTACCATCATAAAGCTGCTTTTTCGCTTTATCATAGGTAACGGAGAGGCGGGTGAGGAGATCGCCTATGCTCGTGAAGGTGTCTTCGAAAGTCGCTACCTTATCATATAGATCGGCTGCCGTCTTCACTATTTTCTCTACATTCTTGTTCTGACGGTCATACTGCCAGAGATTATACGCCAGCTGCAACGCCATCAGGAGATTGCTCGGAGATATGATGATGATCTTCTTCTGATAGGCATAACGGCTCAAATCCGGCTGCTGCTTCATCGCAGCGATATAACTGGTTTCGTTAGGTATGAACATCAGGACGAAACCGATGGCATCTTCTACCAACTTCGAATAATCCTTCTCCGCTAACTCATCGATGTGCTTGCGCACACTCTGTGCATGCGACTTCATCAACCGCTCCCGCTCCTCATCGGTCTCTGCCGCCAAGGCATCGGTATAGGCGGTGAGGGATACCTTGCTATCTATCACGACGCTCCTGCCTTCCGGGAAGCGGACGATGACATCAGGACGGAAGTTCTTGCCGTTCTCATCCTTGGTGTTTTCCTGGATAAAGAACTCCTCGTCCTTGCGCAAACCGCTATTCTCCAGGATGGTTTCCAATACCATCTCGCCCCAGTCGCCCTGCATCTTGCTGTCGCCTTTCAATGCCTTGGTAAGGTTGGCGGCATCAGAACCTATCTTCGAGGTCTGCTCCTTCAGACTCGTTACTGCCTGCTGCTGTTCCTGCTGGAAGAGCTTCATCGTTGCCTCGAAGGTGCTCTGGAGTTCCTTCTTATTCACCTCGTTCTGGGTCTTGCTTTCTTCTACCGATTTCTTGAAATCGGCAAACTGCTCCTTGATAGGTTTCAGGAGTTCATCCATCTGGAGCCGGTTGTTTTCCTGGAGGGCCGACTGCTTGGCAGCGAGCTGTTCGGCAGCAGCTTTCTGCTGTTCGATGGTCATGCGATGCATCTCCTGCTTCAGGCTTTCGAGTTTCTGTGCCCACTGCTGGTCGCTTTCCGCACGGAGCTTTTCGGCAAACTGCCGCTCGTTCTCCATCTGCGCTTTCAAGGATTGAAGTTCAGAAGCATGATGCTGATTGCTCTGGTCAATGTTTGCCGCCAGCACCTGAGCCTTTGCTATGAGCTGTGTTTTCTCCTCTCCCGCCTTCTTGGCTTCCATCAGTTTGCCAACGAAGAATCCGATGGCAAGGCCTATAACGATTCCTATTACTATTTCCATTATCTTTTCAAAAATTATTCTAAAAATACAATTGCTATGTTTTGCAAAAATAATGCTTTTAAAACGTAATACCAAATGTTCGAGGGGAATGTTGTAGATATTTAACTTTTGGACAGGCGATGGAATCGCCTGGAACGGGGGCAGGAGGGGGCAATGGCGGGGGT
>UQWP01000105.1 GCA_900544825.1 uncultured Prevotella sp.
TGTTGCTCAGGCACTTATAAATAATGTTAAACTATAGTGTTGCGGAATTAAGGTAAACCTTGTATATATCAAGGTTTTATAGTACTTTTGCAGCAACTATCAAAACCATCGATTATGAAACGAACAAAGGTATTTTATTACGCACTCTTTCTCTTGGCAACCCTTCTTCTTACTGCTTGCCAGGACCAGAAAGACATCCCCGAAGTCTCTTCAACCGAGAAGAACCTCGTCCTGTCTGAACATATCTCCAACCAAAAGGTGAAGAGCATCTGCGAAGACAAATACGGACAAATCTGGATAGGTACCTTCCGAGGTCTCAACAAGTATGATGGCAACCAGTATCACCAATACTACTGCGTGGACGATTCACTGGGATTGCCTGACAACAATATTACCTACCTTTATCGTGACTCCCACAACCGACTCTGGGTAGCCACCGTCAATGGCGTATGCCTATACCAGGCCAATGGCAATTTCAAGCGAGTAAGTATCAGCAGCGCAAACAAGAACATCGAAAAAATCCTGGAAGACAAGGAGGGAAGAATCTTCTTCTTCACGATGACAGACCTGTATCAGTATGACGAAAAAAACAACAGAGCCATCACCAGGCTCTCCAAGATGGTGGAGAAGAACTGCTATAACTTCTCTTGCCATATAGACCGGAAAGATGTGATGTGGATTGTTACCTCTTACTCTGTCAAGGGATATCGCACCCGAGACCTCAAACTTATCGCACAAAACCCGGTACAGAGTTATCCCATCGCCTCTTTTCTCCTCGATGGGCATCAGCTCTACATCTCTGGCTACAATGGAATGCAACTCTTTGATACGGACACCCGGAAATGGCAGCAGCTCCCTGCAGCCTTACAAGGATTGCAGATCCCCAACGACATGGTCAGCGACATCCATCCGTATGGTGAAAAAGGCAACCTTCTGCTTAGCACCACCAAGCACGGATTACTCTATTTCAATGCCCAGGAGGGAACCATCCTGCCACAAAGCGACAAGAATTTCCCATTCGAAGTGCCAGATATGCAAGTCAACAAGATGTTAACCGATTCCAAGGGCAACCTTTGGCTCGGTTCTGAAGACGATGGCGTAAAAACCATCTACAGAAACAAGGATATGTTTAATAGCATGCCTGCTCTTCAACGTGCCATCGGCAAACAGCCCGTACTCTCCGTAGCCACCGACAGGAATCATCACCTTTGGATTTCTACCAAGAAGAACGGACTCTATATGTATGACTTGCAAACCCAGCAACTCAAGGACATACCGATGATTTCCCATAGCAACGGCAACAGGAAGAATGCCACTACCAACATCTTTGTGGATAGCAGCAATCAGCTATGGCTGGCCAATGGCGACCATGTGGCAAAATGCCAATACGATGGCAAGCAGCTCAACAAGGTAGCCTCCTACCCTTGCTTCATGCCTATGGACATCAGCCAGGATGCAAAGGGTAACATCTGGGTATCCACGGCATCCGTCAACATCTACTGCATTTCAGCACAAAGTGGAGAATTAACCAAAAAACAACTCTTCCCTACCACTTTCTGCTTCATTCCCAGCATCATGCGCTTACAGAATGGCAACATGCTCATATCTGCCTTCGCCAAACCTATCCTGGAAATGAATGGAAACAACTTCGATGTCCAAGAGTTTAAGGTGAATCCAGACGACTGGAAGAAGTGCATCAAGCGAAGTGTGTATATCCCTACCAAGAACTATCAAGACCGCAAGGGCAACATCTGGTTGGGTACAGTTACCAACGGACTCCTGAAGTATGAAGCAAAGAGCCACAAGCTGACCACCATAGCAGGAATCTCCTGCTCCGACATTTCCAGCATCGAGGAAGATAGAGATGGAAACATCTGGGTTAGTACGATGTATGGACTCAACAAGATAGATGGAAAAACAGAAAAGGTAACCACCTACAACGAGGCTGATGGTGTGAAAGGCTTCCAATTCTACGATAGGGCATCGTGCAAGCTATCAGATGGAACGCTCATCTTCGGCGGTACCCAGGGACTCACCATCTTCAATCCACAAGACGTAAACACGAACCAGCAGATAAGTCTGCTTTTCGAAACACTCAAGGTACATAACGAGATTATGCTTCCTGGCAAGAATGGATGTATCGAGGAGAGTATGGAAGAATCACCCCATATCCACCTCAGCTACAAACAGAACAGCTTCAGCATTGCCTTTTCTGCCAGCGACTACAAGCGCATCCATTACTTCTACCAAATGGCAGGATTCGACAATACATGGATTGATGCCGGCAATAACAACGAGGCGTACTACTCTAATCTGCCTGCCGGCAACTATACCTTCAAGGTAAAGATGGTAGGCAATGGATCCGACAATATCATCGCCGAAAAAAGCATACTGGTAAGCATCGCCCCAGAGCCTTGGAACTCCTGGTGGGCGTGGTGCCTATACCTTATTATAATAGGGGGCGTCGGCTTCGTGATCTATCGACAGAAGATGCGCATCAGCATCGAGAAGAACATGGTTCAAAAGGCTAAGGATGAGAAGGAGCAGGAACAGCGCATCAACAAGATGAACATGAGTTTCTTCGCCAACATCTCGCATGAGTTCCGAACACCACTCACCATGATTTCGGGACCAGTGGAACAACTCTGCGAAAGTGAAAGCATCAACAAGCACGACAAGTTGCTGTTGAACATCATCAGCCGAAGCGTGGATAGAATGCTGAGACTCGTCAACCAGTTGCTCGACTTCAACAAGCTGGAGAACGACACACTCCGCTTGCACGTCAAGCAAACCGACATTATCTCCGAGATGAAGCGCATCATGGACCTCTTCATCGTGAATACCGAGGAGAAAGGTATCACCTTGAACTGTCACGGACTGGAAGGTTCCTACCTGATGCTCCTGGATTCCGACAAACTGGAAAAGATTATCAACAACCTGATGTCCAACGCCATGAAGTTTACCCCTCGTGGCGGTAAGATAGATGTATCTTTCGACACCGAGACCATTAACAAGGGAGAACAGATCATCACCATCACAGTGGCTGATACAGGCAAAGGAATCCCACAGAACGAGGTGGAGAATATCTTCAAGCGATACTATCAGTTGAACAACCAATCTACAGGCACCATCAACTGGGGTACAGGCATCGGACTCTACTATGCCCGCAGCCTGGCGGTACTTCACCATGGCAATCTGAAGGCGGGCAATCGCAAGGACTGCCAGGGAGCCATCTTCACCGTTACCCTGCCTACCGATGAACGCCTCTATGACGCCAACGAGAAAGCCCCTCTGGAGCAAGACCAGAAGAAGGCTTTCCCACTGCACGACAGTCAGAAAGTGGCAGACAAGATAAGTCAAGACGACAGTACAGACAACCGTCCGAAAATACTCATCGTAGATGACGACACCGAAGTGGTGCATTATCTCCGCACCCTCCTGGCATCCTCCTATCGCATCATCTATCGTTTCGATGCCGAGAGTGCCCTGAAGGCGACAAGGGAGGAAGAACCTAGCCTCATCCTCAGCGATGTGGTAATGCCGGGAATGAGCGGCTATGAACTCTGCAAGGAAATCAAGCAAGACATCCAGCTCTGCCATATCCCAGTTATCCTGGTAACGGCAAAGACCACCACCGAAAACCAGGTGGAGGGTCTGAACAGTGGAGCAGATGCCTACGTTACCAAACCATTCACCCCCAAGGTTCTCCTGGCAATAATCAACTCGCAACTCACCAACCGCGAGAAGACCAAAACCATCCTGACCAACGCCACGGAGACCGACAAGAACGTGGAGGAAGTACTGTCGTCACAAGACAAGCTCTTCATGGATGAACTCTATCACATGATGGAGCAGGAACTGGCTAACTCGGAACTGGATGTCAACAAGGTAACGAAACTGATGCACATCTCCCGCACAAAGCTCTACTACAAGGTCAAGGGACTCACAGGAGAGAATCCAAGCGTCTTCTTCAAGACCTATAAGCTCAATCGTGCCGCCGCCCTCATCGTGGAAGGCAAGTACAACATCTCGGAGATTGCCTACATGACGGGATTCAACACCCTCTCCCACTTCTCTACCAGCTTCAAGAAGCAATTTGGATGTACACCGAGCGAATATAGTAAGAAAACTTATTAAATTTCGAGGCGAAATAGGTCTATTTTGGGGAAAAATGCTTATCTTTGCATCCAGATTGATTTAATAATAGAAAATTGATTTAATAATAAAAAAAAGAAAATAATTATGAACGCAATTCACACAGACAATGCGCCTGCAGCTATCGGTCCATATAGCCAGGCGATCGAAGTTAACGGTTTCGTATTTGCATCAGGTCAGATTCCTATCGACCCTGCAACAGGCAATTTCGTAGAGGGTGGCATCAAGGAGCAGACTCGCCAGAGCCTCACCAACGCCCAGAACATCCTGAAGGCAGCCGGTACCGACCTTTCTCACGTAGTGAAGACTACTGTTTATCTGAACAGCATGGACGATTTCGCTGCCATGAACGAGGTTTATGCCGAGTTCTTCAGCCAGCCATATCCAGCCCGTTCAGCCGTAGCCGTAGAGAAGTTGCCTAAGGGCGCACTCGTAGAGGTTGAGGTTTTGGCAGCTAAGTAATTCCTGCATTTCAGGAAACCCAGTTCCGAAAACAACAAGGAAAAATATTTTTGATGGAATCCTGCATTACATTCAAGAATCTAAGCATTGGCTATCATTCGAAGCATCAGCTCCGGGTGATAGCCTCTGCTGTTTCTGCCTCTCTGCATCCGGGCGAGCTCACCTGTCTCATCGGCGCCAACGGAGTGGGCAAATCCACCCTGCTCAGAACCCTTTGCGGTTTCCAGCCAGCCCTGGATGGCGAAATCCTCCTTCAGAATCAGCCCCTTTCCGCTTATCCGGCGCAACAGCTGGCCCGTCAGATTGGCGTGGTTCTCACCTCCCGCGTCGATGTTCCCCAGCTGTCTGTCAAGGAAATTGTAGGCATCGGCAGGTCTCCCTACACCAATTTCTGGGGCACCCTGACTCCGGCAGATCAGCAGATAGTGGATGAAGCCATTCATCAGGTCGGCATCCCCCACCTCGCCCAGCGCAGCATCTCCGAACTGAGCGATGGCGAGCGCCAGAAGACGATGATAGCCAAGGCGCTTGCTCAGCAGACCCGCATCATCATCCTCGACGAGCCTACCGCCTTCCTCGATTTCCCCAGCAAGGTAGAAACCCTTCAGATGCTCCGCCGCCTGGCACACGAGCAGCACAAGGCTATCCTGCTCTCCACCCACGATGTAGAGCTGGCGCTGCAGCTAGCCGACAGTCTCTGGCTGATGGAGCAGAACCGTCTCTCCATCGGCACTCCGAGATCGCTAGCCGCCGATGGTTCCCTCTCGAGATTCATCGATCGCGACGGCATCCGGTTCAACCCGGAAGGAATGAGGATTGAAATAGAAAATGCAGCGCACTGCAAAATTTCCTAGTTTCCATAAGAAATTTGCAGCGCACTGCATTTTTTAGAGGATGGTAATCCAGATACTTTCCTCCCGATTCTCCGCCGCTTGAATGCGATTCATCAGGCGATGGAGCCAGATACGGGAGTTCACCACCATACCCTTTACCCTGTTCTCGCCCACCAGAATACAGCCCTGGGTATCGTCGGGATAGTTGCCGGAATGAATTCGGATGCCCTCGAAACCGGGAACACCCTGCACATACGGCAGCCACTTCTTGAATCGGGGCGACTTGGTGATGAGCACACGATACGAGCCCTCGGGGATGGCTGTATGACCCGGAATCTTTCTTGCCACCTTGCCGCTCAACCTACCCAGATTTCCACTCATTTCCTTAGGACTTAAAGTGATGCCCAGAAGATTGCGCCAAGTAGGCTCCATCGTGTCGCAGAAATAATGGTCAGCATCCAATTTCGTCTGATCAAAAGTGCTGCGGAACTTACGCTTATCCACCATTCTTTTGCTGAAGCTCTGACGAGATTCAACCTCTTCGTCTTTCAGAAGATAAAGATGACCTATTGTATAGGTTTTCATCTTGGCTATACGTTTTACAACTATTTCCATAGACTTATTCTCTTTTAAGCAGATAACTTCTACTATACTGCACCTTGCGGAAAATTAAACTGTCAGCGTCAGTGTCAGCAGAATCATCTTTCAACAACTTCACAACATATCCACGAGATACCCACTGATAAACAGCGTCCATCGTTCGTTTACGATTGTCATCAAAGCCCTGTTCTCTACGTAGATTTGCATAGTCCTTGAGTGAGAATTCTTCGGGCAACATCTCCAGAAGGTTCTTCGGACCGCGTGGAGCAGTCTTCGGCAAACAGTCCTGTTCTCTATCTGCATCATAAATCATCTGTCCAAACAACTTAAGCTTACAGTAGAGATCATAACGCTCACTCCAACGCACGAAATCCTCGATAGACTTCTCCCATTTCATACCATTAGCCACATATAATACGCAGGCCTTCAGATAGGCGATGACATTGGCTCTGAATGACAGATTCTCGAAAACCACATCTTGTGAAAGACGGGCAAACTGAGCGTTCTCATCCAGCAGCTTCTGAGCCAGCTTCAAAGCTTCCGGGCATTCCACCGCTCCCCTTGCCTTCACAAGATTGTCGATGTAGGGCTTCAGCTGCTCGTCAAACGCTGCATCATAGGTGCCATAGACTGGAAGTTCAGAACCGCAAGGTCTGCGGTCGATGGTACAGAATGTGATACGGCTGACCGGACCATCTGTTACTACTCTTCTGAAATAGTCACGGCATTTCTTCGGTGTGCAGCAGGCATTCCAGTTGAAGCGCACCTTCACGGTCTCGGTAACGCTCTGTGTGCCCACTCGGTCTTGTCCGTAATTGCCCAGATCGAAGGCAAGCTCCATGATGCGGAAGTGCTGGTTGGTCTTACCCTTAAGCGCATCAAAGAGGTTCAGTTCATTCACCTTCGAATAGAGGAAATGTTTCTCTGCCTCCTTCATGCGGAGCACGAAAGCAGGGTTGGTCATATCGATATTCACTTCCTGGATGATAAGTCCCTGAGGGCGCTCTCTTCTGTCTTTGTTTGATCCCTTTCTGTTGCACTCATCCTTCCACAGGCGCTCTCTTTCTCTCTGCTCAGCATCTCTCTTTCTGATGTCTGCCATGATGTGATTGATGGGTTGCGTAATGGCTTCCTTTCCCGAACCTGTAGGTGCGCACAATATAGAAGATATAGTTGCTTCATGTTCTACATTGTCCAGATAGCGGAAGCGGGTTTCGCAAAGATGCGTTGCCAGTGGCGGAAAGATAGCCTGCGATACGGCTGGCTTATAAATCTTCGGAGTCTTTGAAACCAGAAGCTTGATGAGTTTAGGTAACTTTCTTGGCATCTGATGGATCTGAAAGAAGTATGATTCCGGATTATTGATATCGCCAAAGTCGCTGTCATCATAATTGCCAGCCATCTGCTTCACCTCGTCGTTACGTACCAGCTGGATGGCTTTGCGCACAATGCTAGGCATTCGGAAGCTCTGCTTTCTGCCGCATGCACTATCCACGGTTGCAAAGGCACGCTTCTGCTCTTCGCCGAAGACAGGAATCACCTGTTTGATCCAGGCTGCATTATCATCACAGAGATAGCGCAGGTAGCAGGATAGAGAAAAGATGAATACCTCAGTTCGGGATAAGAAATAGTGCCTAAAAAAGTTGGTAATCTCCGATAT
>UQWP01000106.1 GCA_900544825.1 uncultured Prevotella sp.
GACCCGCGACCCCAACCTTGGCAAGGTTGTGCTCTACCAACTGAGCTATTTCCGCGTTACTTAATTGCGAGTGCAAAGGTAATATAAATTCCTGGTTCCACCAAATGGATTTACAACTTTTAAGAAAAAACACGCCATTTTTCTTCAAAAACGTACTTTTTTCCTAGTTGAAACCTAATTTCCTACTGTCAGCACGCTGCCAATACCTGTGTATGTTACCCGATATTGCATCAGCATCTTGTCTTCTTTTCCCTGTCCACCGCTTGTGATGGTACCATTTTCTAGGCTATAAACTCTTTTGCACTTGTTGCAGATCACCGATTGTCTGTTGCCTGTCCACTCCAGCGGATAGTTGGTGCCGCCATATTGCAGGATGCAGTTCAGGCATTGCCTGTCCCAGGCTACATAGCCGTTGAAGTTGGATGTGCCGAGGATGAAACCATTCTTGGTAGCATCCTTCAGGTCGTTTCCTGCTCCCAGATAGCTATAGTTGGCATAGTTTTCCTTGGCAGTAGAGAGGACGATGGTTTCAGTATGGTTCTTGCCATCGTTCAGGGTGGAGTAGATATTCCAGGCGCCATTTACCTTTTTGGCACTAATCATGGTGTAGGTGCCGGCTCCTTGGAGAGCAGTCTCTATGCTGCTTCCCGGATGGTAGATGGTTCGGAAGATAAACTGGCATGGGTATCGGGTGCTGATGCTGTTGTCTGCATCGCAGGATGTCAGCAGCGATGAAGAAAGAATGAGGCAGATACACAAAAAGGTGAAGAGCACAGCTTTTGCTGCCATACTCTTCACCTTGTTATATATATATACCTTATTATATATATGATTATATATAGATGTTTCTTTCTTCATTGAGTTCAAAAAGATTCTTATGTATTAAGAGATTTCTTGTATTTCAAGAGACTCTTTTATTTCAAGAGATTCTTTTCTGCATTCTCCATACGCTCGAAGTGGAACTCTGAGAGAGTCTGCTCCATAAGTGCCTGAATCTTGTCGTTGCAGAGATTGCCGATACTTCCCTCGTGGGTATGATGGATATCCTTGTTTGGCTTGAATTCACCAGCTTCGATTTCCAATCCCACAGTCTTGTAGGCATCACGGAAAGGCATTCCGTTAGCGGCAAGCTGATTTACTTCCTCTACAGAGAACATCGGATCATAACGAGGATCATCGAGGATGTGCTCGTTAACCTCCATCTTGTTGATGATGTAGGCAGCCATCTGCAGACAGTCTTTCAACTCGTCGAAAGCTGGGAGGAATACTTCCTTGATAATCTGAAGATCACGGAAATAACCCACAGGCAGGTTGTTCATGATGAGCATAATCTGCTGTGGCAAGCTTTGGAGCTTGTTGCTCTTGGCACGAATCAGCTCGAATACGTCTGGGTTCTTCTTGTGAGGCATGATGCTTGAACCGGTGGTGCACTCCTTAGGCAACTTCACGAAGCCGAAGTTCTGGCAGTTGAACATGCAGGCATCGAAAGCCATCTTTGCCAGGGTTCCAGCCACGCTAGCCATGGCGAAAGCTACGTTGCGCTCCATCTTTCCTCTACCCATCTGGGCATAGACTACATTATAGTCCATACTGTCGAAACCGAGAAGTTCGGTTGTCATAGTACGGTTCAGAGGGAAAGAGCTGCCGTAGCCTGCTGCGCTACCCAATGGGTTGCGGTTGGTCATGCGATAGGCAGCCTGAAGGAAGAGCATGTCGTCAGCAAGTCCTTCAGCATAAGCGCCAAACCAGAGTCCGAAAGATGAAGGCATAGCCACCTGCAGGTGGGTGTAGCCAGGCATCAATACGTTCTTATATTGGTTGCTCTTCTGAATCAACTCGTCGAAGAGGATCTTGACAGCATCCACAATCTCCTTCAACTCGTGACGGGTGAAGAGCTTGAGATCTACCAAAACCTGGTCATTGCGTGAGCGTCCTGAATGAATCTTTTTGCCCATATCGCCCAGTTTCTGGGTGAGCATCAATTCTACTTGGGAATGAACATCCTCCACGCCGTCTTCGATAACGAATTCGCCTTTCTCGGCGATGGCGTAGATATTCTTCAATTCTGCGAGGAGCTGGGTCAGCTCATCCTTTTCCAAAAGTCCGATGCTTTCGAGCATGGTGATGTGTGCCATACTGCCAAGCACATCGTATTTGGCGAGATAGAGGTCGAGCTCACGGTCGCGACCTACGGTGAATCGTTCGATTTCCTTGTTTACTTCAAAGTTCTTTTCCCAAAGTTTATGTGCCATAATTTCTTTATTTTTAATCCTGGTATGGAATCATCGCCAGCGCATCTGCAATCTTCTCGATGCCTTCCTGCAATGGCTTCTTCACCATACCCTTGATAAACATATTGAGCTCAGCCTTGATGGTGAGTTTCATCTTGCAAGAGAATTCTCCTGTAGGGAGCAGCTGAATCCAGAAATTGAATGGGATAGGGCTGTTCTCTGTTTCAAACTTGATGGTTTTTGGAAAATCTCTGTCGATGATGCGCATCTTGAGGTCGCCCACCATAGGAGCGTTGATCGTGATGCTGTCGCTGTCGAATCTCAGGTCTTTGAGTTTCTCCATTTCCTTTCTCTTGTCCTCAGGAATCTGGTCTTTCACCTGCTCGAAGCGATCTTTGAGCACCTGCAGGTTGTTGAGGTCGCTCAAAGTATTAAAAACAGATTCCTGCTTGTGAGGAATCTGTTTGATATTACTTTCGAATGTACTTGTACTCATTATTGATGGGTAAAAATTTACTTCTTCCAGTTAGCTGGGTCCTTGCGCCACTCGTGGAGCAATTCTACGTCTTCCTGCTTGATGTAACCAGTCTCGAGAGCCTCTTCTACCACGTGCTCGTAGTCTGTAAGAGTAACCAACTTCACGTTAGCATCAGCGAAAGCCTTCTCTGCAACAGGGAAACCGTAAGTGTAGCTAGCTACCATACCTACAATCTCGTTGCCGTTCTTGCGAAGAGCCTCTACAGCCTTGAGTGAGCTGCCGCCTGTAGAAATCAAATCCTCTACTACAACAACCTTCGCCTTAGGATCGAGTTCACCTTCGATGAGGTTCTGCATACCGTGATCCTTTGGTTTAGAACGAACGTAAACGAAAGGCAAGTTCAATTCGTCTGCCACCAATGCACCCTGTGCGATAGCGCCAGTAGCTACACCAGCAACAGCGTCAGCCTCTGGGAACTGCTCCAGGATGGCGTGTACGAGTTCGAGCTTCACATAGTTGCGGAGTTCTGGGAAAGAGAGGGTCTTGCGGTTGTCACAATAGAAAGGAGACTTCCAACCAGAAGCCCAAGTAAAAGGATCGTTAGGCTGCAATTTGATAGCCTTAACCTTCAATAACTTAGATGCGAATTCTTTCTTTAGCTTGTCCATAATCATATAAGGATTAAATTATTATTATTTCTTTGCAAAGGTACTACAAAAAAACGAGTTATCCATATAAATAGGGCATTTATTATAGATTTTTTATACCTTGTGCGTGATATTGGCTTGCAAAGTGGGGGCTGGGCGGGGGCTGAAGGGAAACTTGGCTGGGAAGTTGGCAGGAATTTTGGCGCTTATTCTGCAGCCCATCCTATGGTAGCGATGCTGAATTTCATCTTGCCTGCCTTCTGCAGTTCTTCGCAGCAGGAGATGAGGGTGGCGCCTGTGGTGCAGACGTCATCGATGATAAGCAGATGCTTGCCGGCAAGATCGGTGATGGGGTGTTTGCCGTCTCTGTCGTGATAGGTTTCTGATAGCTGGAATACATGCTTTACGTTTTCCAGTCGCTGCCATCTGTCCTTATGGGTTTGACTTTCGGTGAAGGTTACGCGTCGGATGGCATCTGTGATGATGGGGAGATGGGTTCTTTCCTGTATTCCCCTGGCTATTTCCTCGCTCTGATTATAGCCGCGGGTCTTCCTTCTTGACTTCGTGATGGGAATAGGGATGATGGCATCTATATCCTTGAAGAGGTCTGATTCAATGCCTTTGCTGGCGATGAGCCTTCCCAGATAGTTTCCGGCATCGGGACGGTGATGGTATTTCAGTTTATAGATGATGTAGCTTGGGTTGGAGTGGCTGTGATAATAAAAGAGGGCGACGCATTTTTCGATAGGAATGCGCCCCCAGAACATCTTAGCCATATTGTTCTCGTAGGGGTCTTCCCAGGTTGGGGTAATCGGGAGGTCCAGGAGACAGGTGGCGCATAGCATCTCCTCTGTGCCCAGCAGTCGCTCATCGCAGATGGCACAGTAACGGGGGAAGAGAAAATCTATGATATTTCCTAACAGGCTGAGCTTCATTTCTTTACTTTGAACATTGAATTTTGAACATTGAACTTTATGATTAGCTTCTCATGTTTACTTTGAACTTTTGTGAGCGTATCCTCATGCGCCTATTCTAGCCGTATGTATTATTTTACCCGCCAAATTTCGATTCCCTAGAAGTCGTCTTCGAAATCGATGTCTCCCAGATCTTCTTCTTTCATTTTGTTGATGCATTTGTGAATCACCTCCATACCATAGCCTCTTCCGAGGGCGAAGCGGATGAGTTTCATCGAGCGTTCGTAGTCGTTTTTGGCTTTGATGGTTTTGTATTTGTTTTTTAGGAGAGGGAGGAGGGTTTCCAGATACATGTCGTCCTCGATTTCCTCGAAGATGGGGTCGGAAATTTCCTTCGGGATGTGTTTCATCCAGAGAGCCTGTTCTACTTTCCTGCGGCCCCATTTGTTATATTTTATCTTGTCGTTGATAAAGAAGCGGGCGAATCGCTCGTCGTCGATGAATTTCTTCTGGGTTAGGAATTCCATGTTTCGGGCGATGGCATCCTCTGGGAGTTCCCACTTCTTCATCTTGTCGAGCATTTCCTGCGAGCAATGTTCGGCTTGTGTGCAGAGAGTGGTGAGCTTCAGAAGTGCCTGCTGCTCAGTCATCGGCTTTTTGGAGCGCTTGGGGTTGTTATAATATTCCATAATGCATTTGTGTTTTATTGGGGGATTACAAATCCCCCGGTTTTGATAGGTCGAACCTTTTTTTACTGCGGATTGCAAATCCGCAGGGACGCCTGGCGGTGGACTTTCTGGAATCGCAAGGCGTTGTCTTCCGTTAGGCGTTGTCTTCCGTTAGGCGTTCCGCCGGATTTGCAATCCGGCGTCAAAAAATGTTCGACCATATTATTTTGCGGATTTGCAATCCGCTTATCTAATCGTCTATTTCATAGCTCGCATCATTCTCTTCTTTCCGAAAGCATCTTCTTTGGTTTCAATATCTTTGAAGCCAAATCCTTTGAGCATTTCTCTTGTCTCCTTTTCGTAGAGAGGGTTGATCTCGAAATAGAGCATGCCCAAGCTTCGCAATTCTGTTGAAGCGAATTCGGCGATGGCTCGATAGAACTTCAGAGGATCTTCGTCGGGTACAAAGAGGGCGATGGCTGGTTCGTGCTCCAATACATTCTTCTCCATCTCTGCCTTTTCCTTTTCGCAGATATAAGGAGGATTGCTCACGATGATGTCTGCTTTAAAATGTTCTTTTCCGTTTGTTTTACACATTTCAAGCAAGTCAAAGATATCGACATTTTTGAAGATAGCTTTGGACGCTAACTGCTTGGCATTCTTTGTGGCAACATTGCAGGCAGAGTCAGAAATGTCGATTCCTAATACTTCAGAATTTGGAATGTCAAGGCTCAGGGTAATGGCAATGCAGCCAGAGCCGGTACAGAGATCTATGATTCTTGGTCGAGGAGAGGCAAGTTTAGTGTAACGAGTTTTTTTATAAATATGTAACATTTTGACGAGGAATCTCAAACGTAAATATTGGCGTTTGAGCCATCCTTTTGCCTCAAACATGTTTACGTCCTTAAAGGCAACGTCAGGGCTAATGTTAAATTCTTTTCTGATAATTGCCTCTTCTTTTTCCCAGTTTTCGTTCTGTGTTTCTACAATCCATTGACAAAGCTCGGCGGTCTCAGGTCTTGGAATGAGCACGCCTGGCTCCACGTGAAAGGTCCTGCCGGCAAAGTCGGCTTCGCCCAAAACATACTGCACAGGTTCTCCTTTTTGCAGTCTTATGATAATTTCTTCCAGTTTTCTTCCCTCGTCTGCAGATAATTCATTAACTTTGCCGCAGATTATGTCGGTCAGAGTCATTCCGTACTCCACATCAAGTACGGTGCGGACGATAGCCTGCGCTTCGCCAGCATCATAAAGTGGGGTGAGGGATTGCCAAAGTTGCTGATACGTTTTCATCTTGATATTGCTTGTTGCGATTTGATTTGAGAGCAAAGGTACGACATTTTATCGAAAATGAGTAAAAAAAAGAAGAAAAGTTGATTATGGAACAAAATAAAGTGTTTTTTCAGGATCCGAAGACGAGAGATCCGCTCTCTCAGCAGGAAATTGACGAAATGTTCATGCGCCGCTGCCTGCAGTTGGCTAAGAACGGTAGGCAGAATGCGAAGCCTAATCCGATGGTGGGCGCCGTCATCGTAAGCGAGGAGGGTAGAATCATCGGCGAGGGCTATCATATAAGATGTGGCGAGGGGCACGCTGAAGTCAATGCCTTTGCTTCAGTTAAGCCTGAAGATGAGCATCTATTAAGCCAAGCTACCATCTACGTGAGTCTCGAACCGTGTTCTCATTATGGCAAGACGCCTCCTTGTGCAGACCTTATCGTAAGAAAAGGTGTAAGGAGATGTGTCTGCGGTTGTGTGGATCCTTTTGCCAAGGTGCAGGGTAGAGGGATTCAGAAGATTCGCGAGGCAGGAATCGAGGTAACGGTAGGCGTTCTGGAGGCAGAATGCCTCGAACTGAACAAGCGTTTCATCACCTTCAATACCCACCAGCGACCATACATCATCCTGAAATGGGCGCAGACAGCGAATGGTTTCCTGGATAATAATTATCAGGGAATGGCGATTTCCTCGCCATTTACCAAGATGCTTTCGCATAAGCTTCGTGCCGAGAACGATGCTATCCTGGTAGGGAGAATCACCGATGAGCGTGACCATAGCCAGCTCAACGTAAGAGACTGGAGCGGCAAGGATCCGATGCGACTGGTTATCGATCGCCAACATCCTTGTTTCGAGGGTTTGGATTTTTCCAAGGGAAAGGAAGAGGTGTTGAAGCAGATGATGCAGTACCTATATAATAATAAGGTGCAATCGCTGATTGTAGAAGGAGGAGCCATCACCCATCAGGCTTTCCTCGATGCCGGATTATGGGATGAAATCAGGGTAGAAACATCTTTATCCACAGATGTGGAAAACGTAGTAACTGCCGGAACAGCAGCCCCAAAGCTTCCTCATAACATCCGGTTAGTGAGCCATGAGGCGTATGATGGAAACATTATCAACACCTATGAGCGGATGTAATTATCCCAGCGATTTTCAATCACAGATGACACAGATTTAGTGGCGTATGCCCAATTCAACATTTAACATTCAACACTTAACATTCTTAAAGATGAGCAATAGATTTACATCGCGCCTGAGCGATAACGACGATTTCAAGCGAGACGAGTTGATTCGCAAGATAGAGCATTCCGTGGAGCACATGACACTCGCTGAGCTGGAAGCCCTGTCGTATGACATGTTTACCAAGGGCTACATCCAGGATTACTAAAAGCTATTTTGCTGCACGCCCTGAAAGGGCAGAAGCTCCTAGGAGGGTGTGTCATAAGTCCATGACGCACCCTTTTTCTATCTATAATTTTCCGTAA
>UQWP01000107.1 GCA_900544825.1 uncultured Prevotella sp.
CCCCTGTCCCCCTCTTGCGAAGAGGGGGTCCTTATCCCACTCCCAAGCCCTCGCCCTTAGCATAAGGGCAAGGGATGTAGCTGGCGACGCTATAGCTCTGCCAGAGTTTTGGTCAGCCAGCGGAGCCTGTGCCCGCAAGGGGCTGGCTGAGAGTGCTTACGCAACAGAGTTGCGAGTGTTTGACGCCTAATCGGCGAGTGTTTGTCGGCTAGCGCATCAATCTTTGTACAACGCTTGCTAACTCATCAGCATAGGAAGCAGTATCTTCTACATATTTCTTATTTACTAATATATATAAAGATAAATCATTTCTTCTATAATGCTCAAACTTGTCATCAGAAACCGTAGAAAGCACGAAACGACGATAAAAGCGAAAACGACGAGATACCATTCCATCTTGATCCTTTTCATCTTCTGCTCCAATAAAAAAGAAAGAAGCATACTCGTCTCGCTTCAATACATCTAACATAATGTGAAACATTGTATAGAGTATCGTTCTCGCCTCAAATGTATTAGAACGAAGACTAAACTTGTTCTTACTGTTGATATTTGCCTTATCAAAGAACTTAACGCAATAAGCATGTTTCTTATAACATTCAACCCTTACGATATAGGCATGATGGGATTTGTCTGACTTAAACCTATATTGCAAGGTTTGAATCAGATACTCATCACTCTCACTTTTATCTATCATCTGAAAGATAAAAGGATACCCATCAGACATCAATCGATCCATTAGATTAACTTTTCGTAAACAGGTATTGCTACCTTATCCATCTCTTCTTTCGAAATCTTAACAACTCCAGGAGTTGCATCAAAATAATCTACAGGATAACGATACTTGCCATTTGGCATCAAAACTTTAGTTACGCGACGAAAGAGAGAGATACCCTCTTCTGTAACTATCTTTGTTATCGTTTTATTAATGATTTTGCCCATAATTCTATCTTTTAGTTCATTTTCAAATGCAAATATAAGGGAAATATATGATATTGCCAAGGAATTTCTGGATTTTAACACATCGAAGAATCTGCGAAGTTTCACAGTTTCACAGATTTTTCGAATTTTCTGTTTCCCTTTTGGAAAGAGATTTTTCGAATCCCTCCGTCTCCCTTTAGCCAAAGGGAGCTCCACCTCTCACCCCGACCCTCTCTCCTCAGGAGAGAAGGAGAAAACCGCCCTACTCGGTGCTCGAACCGCTACGCTATAAGGTTGGCGGACCATCAAAGGTCTCGCCAGGTTATGCGGAATGGGACCGCCAGGGGTGGAATGGCGATTTGCGATTGTTTGTCGCCTAACGGAAGACTTTATGGCTATATCTTTCTTTATTGCAATTGCTGATTGCTACCGAAACTTATGGATTCCATCACAAAGTATTGATAATTCTTTCTGAAAATAATCTATATCAGGAGATATATCTTTAGCAGTCTGCACCCTACCATCTAAAGACAAAAATATACCAGCATGCAATGGAAGACGCTTACTTGGTTTTGGCAATATCGATACTTCTCTATTTGCAAACTCTTTATCTAAATCCCTAACATCACTCACATTCAGAATGGTATAACCAAAACGAGTATCACCTTCTGATCTAGGACGAAATATACTAGATATATCATCCAGTTCATCGGCTTTATTTCGCAATACAGAGATATAATCCTCTGCTCCACTTTTTAGCATCTCTAACTTGAATGCCTTTGGTGAAACGCGACCCTCATAGATATGAGAAGGTGAGAACAAGATTCTTGCGACTTGCTCTTCATCATTAATTTCATTGATTGTCTTTTCCATGTGCCTCCTCTAATAAATTCAAAACATCCTGTTCATTAAGGTGGTCGTAATTGTATTTGGATAAATGACCATCACGCTTGATAAAAGCTGCAATTTGATGAGGAGCTATCGTAATACCAGCTAGATTCTTTCCCTCTGTATAATCTAAATATAAATAGCCTCGGGCATCAGGGAACAATACCCAATTTACCAACTCTTTATCTGAAGATTGCAATATGACTCTACGAAGGAAATCTTGTATTCCAGAATCGATAGAAACACTGTTTTCTCCATCCCAGCCCTCTTTCAGCAATGCCAATTCTTCCAAACGCTTGAGCATCTTACTCTTGATTGGTGTCTCTGATTGATATGATTTTGATTTACTCATAGCTTTACCATCAAACTAAAACACGCTGCAAATATAAGGGAAATATATGGAATAGCCAAGGAATTTCTGGATTTTAACATCGAAGTCCCACAGATTTCACGGATTTACACAGATTTCTTTGCGGACTGGGCGGCCGAAAACAAGAGGGTCACGCAGATTTTTTCTTCTATTATACCTTATCCGCAGATGAGACCTATTCGGTCAGATGACACTGATTTTTCTGAGGCCTAGGCGGTGGGCGTGTACCCTATATACTTGTAACTTTGTATAGACAGCACGTGCAAAAGATGTAAAGAAAGGAATTACAGATAGTTACTTTGCGTTTTTAACACTTGAAAATACTGGTTTTCCGGATATATAGGGTACACTTCACTGAATCTCCGTTAATCCAACAGGCGGTTCAGAATGAGATTCAACTCCTTCTCTGCCTCTGCCAGCAAAGCAGACTTCTCTGATCCGGAGATCTTCTTGTACTCAGATCCCGCAAAATAATGAGGAAGATACGACTTCACCCACTTCTTTACCTGCAGGAATGTGTCAACATCCAGATGCACGTCGTGATCCTTGTAACTCTTCAGCAGATGTACCGGAATCGCAAAGCGTTCGGTAATCTCCTCCTTGCGCTTGGGCCAATGCTTCTCCTCTTCTGTAAGAGTATTCTCGAACTCATCATCGTGATACTCCTTGGTTACAAACTTGTGGAACTTCTCGATGAAAATACCTACACACTCATGGGGAAGCATTTTTTCCCCTCTGCCTTGCCCTGGGAATCCTTGATTCCCTGAACAATCTCATTTACCTTGTCCGTAAAGAACATGTTTCAATATTAAAAAATTAAAATTTGTAAATATGCGCCATTTTTGACGCACTGAAAAAATATCTTCAATTCTTATATCTACCTTTGCCCCCGTAAACAACAAACAGTCTGGTCTTAAAAATCAATCAAACGACGTAGAGACTAAAAGACTCTGAAAGCAAATAAGAAGCAAATTAATTACAATTCATTAAAATTGAAAGAACATGAATGAGAACTATTCAACCAACAAGGAAGCAGAAGAAGTTCTGCCCTCTTTCTTCTGGACCATCGCTTCAAGCGAAGGTCATCAGCTTATCTCTAAGGATGAGCTAGTAAGAATCATCAAGTTCGATGCCATGACTCAGAATCACACCGAACTCTATCGCAAGCAGGTGCCTATCAGCAAGGCGCTCGCCGACAACACCAAGCTCATGATGCCGGGTATCACCACCTCGGCTCTCATGGACGGACAGGGCAAGCAGGTGGCTAACATCCTGAAGCCTACCTACTGGCTCGCCGTGGATATCGACAAGATTCCCGACGAGAAGATGCAGGAGGTGATCGCAAAGGCCGACAAGGACCCTTATGTGATGGCGAGATACGTGACGGCAAGCGGTCATGGACTCAGAATCCTAGCCCGCTACAAGCCGTTTGATGACCCGGAGGTTACGGCGGTGGAACTCTTCGACGTGGTGGTACGCAAGGCGATGGACTACTTCTCCATCCTGCTGGGCGTGCCTGCCGATGAGAAGTGCACCGACATTACCCGCATGTGCGGCCTAGCCCACGACCCTACCGCCTACTTCTGCTGGAACTCGAAGCCTTTCGAGCTGGACACCAAGGACATCAAGAGACTCTACTTCAAGAAGTCGATGGCTGAGAAGTATGAGCGACGCAGCAGCCGACACAGAAAGACATCACAGAAGATGGTGAGCCTAGCCAAGCACATCCCTACCATCGATGAAGCTGCCCCTTCGATAGAGAAGCTGCTGGAGTCGTGGGGAAAATCGTTTGAGCCTAACCGCCACAACGACTATGTATATAACTTCGGACTTACCTGCGTGAAGTACGACATCGACCAGAAGGAGGCTACCGACTATGCCGACCAGCACTTCAGCGCGCAGTATCCCAAGACGGTGAGCGTGATGAACCAGGCCTACAAGCACCAGGAACAGCGAGGCAGCTGGCAGTTTATGCGCAAGGGCGAATCGTACGGCAAGAAGCCATCCATGAAGATGCTGAAGCAGTGGCTCAGCATGCGCTACGAGTTCCACCGCAACGAGGTGACGGGCTACTACGAGGTCTGCAGCCGCGATGTGATCAAGGGCAAGTTTCACCACTGGACCCGCATGGACGACAACATAGAGAACTCTCTCTGGATAGAGATGGAAGAGGATGGACTGCAGACGCAGCTACCCAGGCTCCACTCCCTCATCAACAGCGACTTCAGCGAGAAGTACAATCCTCTGCTCGATTATCTCACAGCTCTCCCAGCATGGGACGGGAAGACTGACTACATTCAGATGCTTGCCGACCGCATTCACATTGCGGATACGGATGGTGCCCACCATACCCAGGAAGACTTCAGATACTTCTTCAAGAAATGGTTTGTAGCCATGGTGGTGACCTGGGTAACGGATAGCGTGGTAGGCCAGACCATCCTTATCTTCGTGGGCAAGGGCGGCCTCTTCAAGACCACCTTCTTCGACAAGCTGCTGCCTAAGGTGCTGCACGATTACTTCATCAATGAATCTACGGCAAGCTATACCGACAAGGACTTCATGGTGGCGATGGCGAGCAAGGCTCTGATGTGCCTCGACGAGTTTGAAACGGCTTTCGGCAAGAACCTGAGTGCCTTCAAGAGCTGCGTAACGAAGCTCTTCTTCTCCATCCGCCGCCCTTACGACAAGTACCGTACGGAGCTGCCCCACCGTGCTGCCATGTGCGGCACGAGCAACAGCGTGCAGATTATCAGCGAGGAAGAGAACCGCCGCTACTCACCCTGGCTCATCGAATCGATTGACAGTCCGATAGACCATCCCATCGACTACCAGCACGTATATGCCCAGGCAGTGGCTCTGGGGCAGGAGGTGATGGAGCGCCAGCGCAAGCACGAGGATGGCTGGGTATTCTGGCTCACCACCGAGGATATCGAGGTGATGCGCGAGCACAACAGGATGTTCATGATCTCCAACTATATGGAGGACCAGATTCTGCGCTACTACCGCGTGCCGGGCAAGAACGTGGAAGCCAGATTCATCAAGTTCCGCTATTCTTCGGAGATTCTGGAGCGCATTGGCGGCTGCCCTGCCCTGAGCCGGTATATCTACCAGCAGAACCTGGCAAGTACCCTGCTGCGTCTGGGTTTCGAAAGAAAGCGCAGATCGAAAGGCATGGGCTGGTTCGTGATAGAGAAGGAGGTGGGCGAGATGAACACAGATGCCATCGTATCGCCATCTGAATGGGAAGACGACCGGAACTGACCGGCTTACGCCCCGTGAGTGACTTACTTTTTGCGGTAAGTATCTTGGTTTTTCCGAAAACCAAGATACTTATCATCTCTAACCCTTCAATTCATCATATAGAATGCTGAACGAACCAGAAATCAGATATTATACCAAGCAGGAGATAGCCCTGCTGTATTTTCCGGACTCAACTCCCGAAGTAGCCAACGCCCATCTGAGAAGATGGATCCAGAAGTGTACCCCACTCTACAGGAAGCTTCTGGAGGTGGGTTACCGGAAATCGGACAAGGGATTCTTTCCCCGTCAGGTGGCCATCATCTTCGACTTCCTGGGCGAGCCCTAGAATCGGGGAAACCGGAAAAAGTGAGAAGATGGCAGAATGTGGCAATAAGCGTGAGGATGCATCAGGAAGTGTGAGTTGCGGCTCCCGAATGTCGTATCTTTGCATCGTGTTTCATTTAAAACGTTATTGCTTATGCTTTTGTACACTTTGAAAGAGAACAAGAATGAGAAGTTGCCCGATGCCAAGGGCCTGTGGTATGCTTATGCCATCACTACGCAGATGATGGATGTGGATGGTCTTGCCGCTCACATGGCGGGCCACAACACTCCTTTCTCCAAGGGAGCCATCAAGGGTATGATTACCGACATGGCTTTCTGTATCAAGGAGCTCTGCCTGCAGGGTATCTCGGTGAAGATCGACGACCTCGCCATCTTCTCCATCGGTATCAAGAACAAGGTGGGTGCGAAGTCTGAAAAGGAATTCAGCATCGCCAAGAACATCGAGGGCTACAAGCTGAGAAGCCGTGGTACCGGCGAGCTGGCTGCCGGCAACCTGGATGTGGAAGTGAAGAAGGTTTCCTCTCTGCTTGCCAGCGAGATGCAGGTTCCGGGAGTAGATGATCCGGGCTCAGGCAATGATCCGGGTTCAGGCAATGATCCGGAATCGGGAAGTAATCCGGGATCTGGGAACACTTCGGGCGGTTCTACCGATGAAGGCAAGACCGATCCGGGTAGTGACAATGTAGATCTTTAAAGATCTGAGAGAGTGAGATGAAGCCAGGATGGCGTCAGGGGTATTCCTATAGCTACAAGAGGGGCTGCAAGCATATATGATGAAGCCCGGCAATATCTAAAATACAGCTATGTAAGGATACTCGCGAGTCCTGGCTCATCTTTATCACCTAGTTTATTCATTTCAAATTTTCCATACTCATCAAATTTTCCATACTCATGAAAAAAGAAACCGTCAAGAAGATCATCAATCTCGTTATCACCATTCTCACTGCCATAGCATCAGCCTTCTGTGTTCAGTCCTGCCGAGGTTAGGCGGTGGAGATCGGTGCCCACGAAATCGTACATCTGCCATTTCAGGAGCTGGCGGCACCGCTTCTGCACCCGATCGCCATACTGGCCTCGGAGACTGAAGAGGTTGCGCTGGAACAGGATGCCCTGCGCCTTGAGAGCCTCGTAATCCTCTTTCTTCATATAGAGGTATCGCTCGGGGTGAGCCAGGATTGGGGTATAACCCTTGTTCCTTATGCGCTCCAGCAGTCCACGGAAATTCATCGGTGGGGCAAAGATGCTGGTTTCCACCAGCAGGTATTTCTCTGCCAGGGGCAGGAGATTGCCTGCCTTGAGGCGGCGCTCGAAAAGGGCATCCAGCATGTTCTCGGCTGCGAGATGCAGCTGAAGGGGCTGGGCTCCACGCTGAAGGCAATCCTGATGATACTGATCACGGAATGCTTCGAAGACCCGGCGGAGTTCTTCGGGCTCATTCGGAACATCTTCTATGATGTGAGGGGTGAACCAGACTTCATGGATTCCGCTTGCTTCGTAGATGCGGAGCTGCTCCAGGCTCTGGGAGGGGTCCTGGAAGCCATCATCCACGCCAGGGAGGATATGACAATGGTAATCGATGCCATCAGGGAGACTGCATGTACTCCCTGATGGCTTTTTCTTGCCAAAAAGCTTTTTTAAGATTTCCATCTTTTTTTCTTTTTTGCGGGGGACAGGCGATGGAATCGCCTGGAACGGGGGTTCGGCTCTTTACTTTTCTTTTTCGGAATGGTAGTTGTAGCCGTAGCCATAACCGTAGCCGTAGCCATAG
>UQWP01000108.1 GCA_900544825.1 uncultured Prevotella sp.
ACCCTAGACCCACTGATTAAGAGTCAGTTGCTCTACCAACTGAGCTAAGGGTGCATCTTCTTGATAGCCTCATTTCTGAATTGCGAGTGCAAAGGTACTACAAATTTTTGATTCCACCAAATTTTTCTGCAGTTTTTTTTAATTTTCTGCATTTTTTTCTTGTAGAAGGTTCCCAAGGTATGCTTCACACCCCGCTGATTGATGCTGCAAAGACGGTAGGCTCCACTACTTAACCTACTGATATCTATCAGATTGTGTTCGCTCACAAGATGCTCCACTGCCGTGCCTTGCAGGGTTTCGACCAAAAAGACGTTTGTATCCAACTTTTTGGCGATTTCTGGCAAATGTACGTTTTTAGCATCACAGCGCAACATCTTGGCTGCACCCCAGGCGGTCAACTTTTTGCTGAAATCCCGGCTGTTTTCCTGGGTAGCGCCACTTTCAATGCCATATCCGTCCATCGAAGTAACGGCAAAATAGAGCGGCTGGTCGTCATCTTCCGACTTCAAGAGCAGTTCGTTGCCCAGATGTCGAGCCGCAATGAGGTTTCTGGCATCGGTAACATCCACGGGATAATTTCTGCTCGCATATACATTATTATATATATAGGGAGTAGGAATGGCAGTACCATCGGTATATTCTGACGGATTATTCCATGAAATCTGAATATTTCCCTTTTCGCTTCTTACGCTGAGTGCCTGTGGCTGCTGCGGCTGGCGGTTGCTTGCCCAGGTCATCGGCGGAACGAGCGATGGATATTCGTTGAATCTCTCTGTGAAATCGAGGATGCCCTGCTTGTTGTCCAACAGGAACTTGTTTCGGAAGAAGCAGTATCCCATTCCCATGCTGCGGGTGAGGTACATTTCGGGTGTCACGTCATCAATGTTCCATTTTCCCTCTTTCGGGTCTAGGAAGTAGATGCCGAGTCCCGGCACCACGATCTTGCCGTGGCTCTGCTCCTGCCAGTCGATGGCGAAAGGATAGAAGTTCTCGCCCCGGAAGTACATCATCGGGAAGAGCTCGTCCATCAGTCCGTCGCGCAGCCATCCCTGTGCATCCTGGCAAACCTTGGTGTTGGCATTCCATCCGTGACTCCAGTAACGGCTCAGATCATCGTATTTGCCCACCGGCGAGCAGCTCATCTTGACCCAAGGCTTTTCCGACTTCACAGCATTGTGGATCTTCTCCACGATGCGGGTGATGTAGTTTCTTCCCTGGTCGCGGCTCACCTTGATCTTCCAGGTCTCCGGGTATCGGATATAGTCGAGGTGGATGCCATCCACATTATATCGATGGGTAATCTCGCGGCAGATTCCGGCAAGGTAATCGCCGGTGCGGCTGTCTTCCGGATTCATGTATCCATCGGCACCTATCTTTCTGATGAGTCCCGGGAATTTCTTCCGGAGGCTCTTGCATCCCAGTGCCTCCCATTTGCCTACAGGGATGGTGACCACCCAGGCGTGAAGCTCCATACCGCGCTTGTGACATTCGTCGATGGCAAACTGCAGGGCATCGTAGCCCGGCGTCTTTCCCGGGAATCCCGAGAGGCATCCGTCCCAAGGTTCGTAATCGGAAGGATAGATCATGGTGCCACGGATGCGGGTCTGGATGAGTACGGTGTTGATCTTAGCCTGCTGCAGGCGGTCGAGGATCTGACAGAGTTCCTGCTGCTGCTTCTTGGCTGAGTAGGGCGACTGGGAGTAGGAGTGAGGCCAGTCGATTCCGCCGATGGTGGTGAGCCATACGGCTCTTACCTCGTGCTTGGGCGCCAGACTGTTGTATATGATGCTGGAACCCGGCAGTATCTGCTTCTTTTCAGGTATATTGCGAGCCTGTGCAGGTAAAATACTGCCTAAAAACATTAAAAATGTATATAATTTCTTCATATTCTTTCAATTTGGCAACAAAGATACGGATAATTTTTCGTATTTCAAATAAAAATGTTACTTTTGCGGTGCAATTCGTATGAAAAAGTGCGATTAGGCTCAAAAAAGAAGAGAGAATTCAAAAAACAATAAAAGAAAATGGTCAGTTTCATCATTAGTTTGGCAGCCCTGGTATTGGGCTACCTCCTTTATGGAAAATTTGTGGCGCATGTATTCGGTCCTGACGACCGTCCTACGCCAGCAGTGGCAAAAGCCGACGGAGTTGACTTTATGGTGCTGCCTAGTTGGAAAATCTTTATGATTCAGTTCCTGAATATTGCCGGTACTGGACCGATTTTTGGAGCCATCATGGGTGCCTGGTATGGACCGGTGGCTTATCTCTGGATTGTGTTTGGCTGCATCTTTGCCGGAGCCATGCACGATTATATGAGTGGTATGCTCAGTATCCGCCATGATGGTGCCGGACTGCCGGAGCTGGTGGGCAAGTATCTGGGCGGCAACACCAAGAAGGTGATGCTCGTGTTCTCGGTACTGCTGCTGATGATGGTGGGGGCCGTGTTTGTGTATAGTCCTGCCATTATTCTGGATGGCATCTGCAATTCGGGCTCGTTTGTGGGAGGTGAGATGTTCTGGATTATCCTCATCTTCATCTACTACATCATCGCCACGCTTCTGCCTATCGACAAGATTATCGGAAAGATATATCCTCTCTTTGCCTTCTCGCTGCTTTTCATGGCAGGTGCGCTGATGATCGGACTGTTCATCAAGTGGCCAACCTTGCCTGAGCTGTGGAGCAATCTGGCTTCCTGCAATCTCAACGAGAATCCGGCGTGGCTGGGTACGGAACCGTTCGTCCAGAAGAGTCCTATCTTCCCATGCCTCTTCATCACCATCGCCTGTGGAGCCATCAGTGGCTTCCATGCTACCCAGAGCCCATTGATGGCTCGCTGCATGAAGAGTGAGAAGCTGGGCAGACCGGTATTCTACGGTGCGATGATTACCGAGGGAGTGGTAGCGCTGATATGGGCTACGGTTTCCATGTACTTCTTCTATTATGGAGGATGGCGTGAATGCGTGAGCCCTGAGGTGGCTCAGCAGTTTATCGCTCAGGTGGATGGCGGAAAGTCGCTCATTCAGAACTTCGATGCACCTACCGTGGTGAAGATTGTCTGCTCCAGCTGGTTGGGTGTGGCAGGTGGAGTGCTTGCCCTGCTGGGAGTAGTGGCTGCGCCTATCACCAGTGGCGATACGGCTCTGCGCAGTGCCCGACTCATCATAGCCGAGGCTATCGGACTGGAACAGCGTGCGATGAGTCGCCGTCTCTATATCTGCGTACCTCTGTTTGCCGTTACGATGGGCATCCTGGTGTGGCAGATGGAGAATCCTGATGGATTCAATGTTATCTGGCAATACTTCGGATGGGCTAACCAGACGCTGTCTGTATTCACCCTCTGGACTTTGACCGTATATCTGGTGCAGCGCAAGAAGCCGTTCATCATCACCCTGGTGCCAGCCTTGCTGATGACGGTGGTATGTTCTACCTTCCTGCTCCTCTCGCCAATGGCTCTGGCTTTGAGCGAGCCGGTGGCTTATACGGGCAGTGTCATCATCCTGGTGGTAGCACTGGTCTGGTTCTTTGCCTGGTATCGGCAGAATTTGAAAATTAATAATAGCAATACATAAAAATGTTACGTATGAAAAAAATAGTTTTGGCAGCAGCAGCTCTTCTGGTCAGCCTGGGAGCCAATGCTCAGTTTGAAAGTGGAAAGCAGTATTGCGGTGCGTCGCTCACGGGCCTCAATCTCAGTTATAATGGCAGTCAGGACTTGAACTTCGGTGTTCAGGCAAAGGCGGGTTATTTTGTAGAAGATGACTGGATGCTCCTAGGTCAAGTCGAATATACCCATTCTGGCAAGGATGGCGTGAAGGATTACTTCTCTGCCGGCGCACAGGCCAGATACTATATCGAGCAGAATGGATTGTATCTCGGTTTTGGTGCCAAGGTAGCTCATTCGGGCAGCTACAATGACTTCATGCCGGGCGTGGAGGTGGGCTATGCCTACTTTGTCAGCAAGCAGGTAACCATTGAGCCGGCTATCTACTATGATCAGAGCTTCAAGAAGCATACTGATTATTCTACGATAGGTTTCAAGGTGGGAATCGGTATTTATCTCTAGTGTGATGGTGCAGCAATATTCTTCTGCATTATTGGAAAAGGCAGTGGGGGAGTTTTCCAAGCTGCCGGGTATAGGGCGCAAAACAGCTTTGCGCCTTGTGCTTTTTATGCTCCGTAGGGAGGAGGGGGATGTGGATCAGTTTGTGGATGCCATCGCCCGGATGAAGCGCGAGGTGAAGTACTGTCGTGTGTGCCATAATATCAGTGATACCGAGGTGTGCCCCATCTGTTCCGATCCTAGACGCGATGCTTCTATCATCTGCGTGGTGGAGAATGTGCAGGATGTGCTGGCGGTGGAGAATACCCAGCAGTTTCATGGACTGTATCATGTGCTGGGTGGTATCATCTCGCCGATGGATGGCATCGGTCCTGCCGATCTGGAGATAGATTCTCTGGTGCAGCGTGTGGCTGCGGGAGGAGTAAAGGAGGTGATTCTCGCCCTGAGCAGTACGATGGAGGGCGATACCACCAATTTCTATATCTCGCGCAAGCTTGCTGACTATCCCGTGAAACTCTCTGTCATAGCCCGAGGCATCTCCGTGGGAGATGAACTGGAATATACCGATGAAGTGACGCTGGGTAGAAGTATCCTGAACAGAACACCATTTAATCAATAGAAATAAATGAATATCAAACAAGTACAACGAATATTGATGACCAACTTCCTCTTTATGCTGTTGGTGGCTTTTCTGCTGGTGGTTCTCTATGAAACAGAGATACTGACCGCCAATGATATCGCAGCCAACCAGACGATGATGTTTGGCATCCTGGTAGTAATGGAGCTTGCCACCATTGTGGTGATTCCGATGGCGCTGAAGCTGTTCAGCCTGAAGGTAATCCGCCGCAAGCTGTTGGCAGAGAAGGGCGATGCTCTGCTTTTCTGGGGCACTACCCGCATCAACATGCTCTGTCTGCCTATGCTCATCAATACCTTTATGTATTATCAGACCATGTCGCCTGCATTCGGCTATATGGCAATCATCCTTGTGCTCTGTCTTTTCTTCGTGTATCCGTCTATCGGCAGATGTATCGAGGAAACCAGTGAGGAGGGAGAATAGGGATAGGTTTATAGTTAATAGTTAACAGTTAAGATAGGCTTTGAAACTCTCGGTTATCATAGTAAGCTATAATGTGAAGTATTATCTCGACCAATGCATCCGTTCGGTGCTTCGTGCCTTCGAAGTGATGCAGGGGGATGATGCTTCATCTTCTTCATCTTCCTCCGGAAAGAAGGTTGTGGCAGAGATCATCGTGGTGGATAATCATTCTTCCGATGGATCGCTGGAGTATCTGCAGCGCCGCTATCCCCGTGAAGCATATCCGATGGTGCGGTTTGTGGGCAGCAATCACAATCTGGGTTTTGCCCGAGCCAACAATATCGCCATCCGTCAGAGTGAGGCGGAGTATGTTCTCCTTCTGAATCCTGATACCATCGTGGGCGAGCTGGTACTGAGCGAATGCATCCGCTTTATGGATGCCCATCTCGATGCAGGAGCGGCAGGCGTGAGGATGCTGAATGCGGATGGCAGATGGGCAAGGGAGAGTAGGAGAGGATTGCCTACGCCGATGGTTTCCTTCTTCAAGATGCTGGGATTCTGCAACCGATGGCCCAAGCATCCACTGTTCGGGCGCTATTATATGGGATTCCTGCCCTGGGATCAGCCGAACAGGATAGAGGTGGTGAGTGGCGCCTTCTGTATGTTGCGTCGTGAAGCCCTGGATCGGGTGGGACTGTTAGATGAGGATTTCTTCATGTATGGTGAGGATATCGACCTTTCCTATCGCATATTGAAGGGCGGTTATCATAACTATTTCCTGCCTCTGGATATCCTGCATTATAAGGGTGAGAGTACGCAGAAATCCAGTTTCCGCTATGTGCATGTCTTTTATGAGGCGATGCTCATCTTCTTCCGCAAGCATTATGCAGGTATGTCGCTACTCTTGAGTCTTCCTATCCGGACTGCCATCTATGCCAGTGCTTCCGTAGCGCTGGTCAAGATGCTGATGGCGAGAATGAGGAAGAGTCTGGGTTTCTTTACGCCTTCTGTGGTGGATGAATCGGAGTATCTGCTGTTTGATGCGGACAAGATGAGTTACGGGGAGATTCTGCATCAGCTTTCGCTTCGGGCGGATGAGCCTGACAAGCTGGCTATCTATACCCGAGAGATCGGGAAGGTGATAACGGAAGGGGATGTGATGGATATGGATGAAATGCATAATATATATAAGGTACGCGCGTACATTATATAATAGGTGCTCATATCATAGTAGGTAGATGAGGAAATATAATAGGAAAATATTTATTTTGGAGGAATATGGAAGATAAGAAGATTCGTTTACGGGCTTTGGAGCCGGAAGATCTGGATTTTCTCTATGAAATGGAGAATGATGAGAGCCTCTGGGAGGTGGGGTGCACCAATGTGCCGTACTCCCGACAGGTGTTGCTCGACTATATTACTACGGCTACGGCTGATATCTATACCGACAAACAGGTGCGCCTGATTGTAGAAAACGAGCTGCAGGAAGCGGTAGGTATCATCGATCTGATGAATTTCGACCCCCGTCATCAGCGTGCTGAGCTGGGAATTGTTATTAAAAAGGAACATCAGCATCAGGGTTTGGCACAGTTGGCTATCCGCCTTTTGATGCAATATGCATCAAATGTGCTGCATTTGCATCAGATTTATGCCATTGTAGCGGAAAGTAACCAAAATGCCGTGAAAATGCTTGAAGTAATTGGCTTTCAGGGGGATAAAATACTGAAAGAATGGTTGAAAACGGGCAGCGGGTATGAGGACGCATATTTTTTTCAATCTTTTTTGTAAAAATATAGCGGAAAAATTTGGTGGAATCAAAAAAATATAGTACCTTTGCACTCGCAAATGAGAAATGCGCTATAAGCGGTTAAGTTAATATCTTAATTTGGTGCGTTAGTTCAGTTGGTTAGAATGCCTGCCTGTCACGCAGGAGGTCACGAGTTCGAGTCTCGTACGCACCGCTGAAACCTTCGGGAAGTGATTCTCGAAGGTTTTTGTTTTTGTTTGACTAGCATGTGTGTTGTCTAATGGGTGCAAGTCCCTAACGAGCC
>UQWP01000109.1 GCA_900544825.1 uncultured Prevotella sp.
AGACCTCAGAACCGGTATCGTTCTGAAATCTGGGGCAAATGTACGGCGATATTTTTAGATTAAACGGGTACTACCAGGGGCGGTCGTCCCCGGTAGTACCCGCTTTTTTAACGTTTGTTTATATAATTGTGGATCAATTTCTCAAAAGATAAGGTCTTTTTTTGGTTCAAGGCATCATTATACTTGTTTCTCAGCAATTTTGGCTTTACATTCCAGAATCTGCCAAATAGTACCCACATATTGGTAATTCTCAGTTCTTCGGCTATACGGTGTGCCAAATATCCCTTCTGGTATCCCGTAAGATTATTGGGCTGATAATTCTTATCCAACACCTTTATGCTTACCAGTCCATCAAGAATAGCCTTAGCCTTTCTGCTTTTCAGCTCTTCTGGCAGCTCTGTAGTATGAGAAGCTCCAACATATCCCGCCACGGGAGGAGCTTCATCCGCTTCATCAACCTCCTCCTGTTCAAAATCTGCCTCATCTACAGAATCCGAAACAGAAGAATGGCGTTGATAGGAATTCAGATACTCGGAGAAATTCTCTACGTCCATATTCTCAATCTTCACGAATCTGGACTGATCATAGAAATTGAAGTTATTGGTTATTTCCATACATCCCTCCTTTCTTGAATTTATCAGATTTGCCACATTGAAGTTGCACGAACAAGCTCTTGTCGTACAAGTTCACGTTAACTACTACGACGATTAATCTCATCTGAGCGAGCTTAACCAGCGATTTATACAAAAATTTAGCCATAATAATCCCTTTCTTAATCTTTATTTTTGAAGGATTGACTAAAAACTACCATTTACTAGTTAGAGAGGGCAGCCCCCATGATTTTCACGAGGTGAGGCAGCTATCAAGGTGTTGTTGACTAGACCAGCAATACCCTAGTGGTTCATGTAATTTCTTTCATTTCTTTCGAGGTTTTTAAAAGTTTGTAATTGTTTATTATTGTTTACTATTATTACTCCGCCTTGTTCACAAACTGGCGGAGATCTACTTTCTTTTTTATCAAATCTTCCACCACTTCAGCTCCTGCGCCATAGATTTTCTCATATTCTCTTTGCAGTTGATTGATGCGGCCAAGTCTTTTGGCTCTATCTTTAATATGATTTTTAGATTTGTAGTTCTCTACAGCCTCATATTCTTCATGCAGATAGTGACCTATTATATAGCAGAATTTTACAATGGTTTCAATCTTTATTTTAGAATTGAATTCCAGGAAATGTCGAATCGTATCATAAGCGACATGGAATTCCTTCACGATTGATTTCCGAGGAGAAATATCCTCACCAATCATGATACCGAGAAGAGTTCCAACCCTCTCGATATATGATAATCTCATCAACCTTACAGCCGGAGATTCTGAATTTTCTATTTCTTTTGTCTCTTCAACCATTGCTATTTTTATTTTTTCGTGTAAAATTAGCAATAATCGGCGGCATCTCCAAGCCTTTTACGTCTCTATAGGGACGTAAAAAGAGTGCGTATTTTTTTCTGATTGCCAAAAATATATATGAAAAAGAGAGAAAGTGAGCATTTTTAGCGCTACACTTCCTCTCCTCGACTTTTATGGATGGGTAGGCAATTCTATTACCATTTCCACAGCTCTCGTGAACGACATGAGAGGTGGAATTTTCACTCCAGCGCTTCTCAGATAGTTCACCAGTTTCTTCTTGCCCCAGTTGATTCTGGAATCTCTTTCACGATAGAGTTCCCTGAGCTGTTTGACATTGGAAGGCAGAGAATCCAGCTTTTTTTTCAGCTCGGCAGGATCTCCATACCGGGTCATTTCCTCTATTCGAGCTTTCAAGGCCTTGTTCTCCTCCACCAGCTGGTCGTAATGGCGGAGCAAGACTTTTACCTGCTGCTCGTAAGGCAGGTCTTTGTTCATCTTATACATAAGCGAAACTATTTCGTCACAGCATTATACAATGCCTGATAATCCGTGACAACGTCATAAATGTAACCATTCTCGCTGATGGCTGCAAAATGCTTGCGGGCACACGCTATCTTGCTTCCCTCGATGCCACGTAGATGTGAACCCTGTAGATCATTACCCTTGGTTTCTGCCACAAAATAAACATGCTTCACGCTGCCTTCACGGAATGCCACAGCCCAGTCGGGATTGTATTTGCCCATAGGCGTGTTGATGTAGAAACCACGAGGCAGTTTGGTATAAACCACCACGTCATCTTGACGCTCCAGAGACTCGGCAAAGTTCTTCTCTACACCCATGCTGTCGAGCACTACCAGATCGTAGAGCGATTTCTTTGACTCAATGGCATTGATGCCCAACTTGCCTCGCAGAGCATCCACCGTAAAGATGTCGGTAGAGAACTCATCATTCAGTTTCTCATACTTGATGCACTGGATAACAGCAAGAGCCTTGCAGTCGTTGATAATCAGACCGGTTTTGATGATGAATTCCTCAGGATTCATCTTGAACATACTGAATGTTTCCGGCTTGATACCCTTCAGGATTTCCACGATGGTCTTTCGTGTCAACCCCGTAGCAGTTACCAGCTGACCTATCAGGTCGTATGTCACTTCCTTGCCCACAGCTTCCGTTACATGGATGGTTCGGACATCACCCTGACTCATTGCCACGCCAGCTTCAAGCGACTCCTTATCTCTGATTTCATCCATCGAACCGCCTTCTACCACGATGCGGATTTCCGTAACTCTCAGCTTTTCATCAAGTTCTTCGATGGCTTTTTTCACAAGATTAGAAGTTTCAAAGCTTACCTGATAGTAGGTACGGCGGTTGATGCGCTTCCAGAGATTCTGAAACTCCTTCTTAGCAAAATTGTCCTTCTGCAACTTGGCAAGTTTAGGCTTTCTACCATTCTCCGGTCTTACTGCCGCAGGATCAAAGACGGTATCAAGGGCTGCTATAATGCCATCCCTCCATTCATTAGCCTTACCAAAGTCGAGACTGTCATTGCGCTTATCCTCAAAATACTGAGCAGTCAAAGCACCATTATCATCCACATAATCTTTGCGGATAAGGGCATTATAGATAGCTCTTGCCTGATCAACGCCAAACTTGCCATTGGTTCCATCTGCCATCGTATAAGACCTGCCCTCGAAAAGGTTGGCTGTGATAACGACAGGTCGGTCGGAACATGCTTCAGCCATTTCCGTCTGCAGTTTCTTGGCAAAATCATCATAGCTCTCGCTGGCTATCACGGTGAGGATGTTGGTATCAAACACATGGTCGCCCAATACATCCGCATCCTGGCGTTCACCCTTCTGATTCACGCAAAGACGCATTCCTCGTCCCACTTCCTGGCGCTTCTTGGTCTCATTGTCCGAGTTCTTCAAGGTGCAGATCTGGAACACGTTAGGGTTGTCCCAACCTTCCTTCAAGGCGGAGTGCGAGAAGATGAAGCGCACTGGCTCGCTGAGCGAAAGCAGACGCTCCTTATCCTTCATAATCAGGTCGAAGGCACGCTCTTCATTCTCTCCCTGCCTTTTTTCCCTCGATTCAACCGCCTTGCCCTTATTATCCATGGAGAAGTAGCCCTGATGCACCTTGGATGCCGCATTGCGAGGATCTGAAAGGTAGCGCAGATAGGCTTCATCCGTAAACGATGGCAGCTTTTCTGAAAGCACTCGGGTATATTCTTCCTCAAACATCTTGGCAAACTTACCCTTGCTTTCCTCGCCTTCATAGAGGCGGTAGCTATCCACATGGTCGATGAAGAACAGACTGAGCACCTTGATATGCTGACTGAACAACTGGCGCTCACGCTCCAGATGGGTGCGGATGGTTTCTCTTATCTGTATGCGACGGATATAGTCTTCGTTCACACTACCCACGGCATCGCCTTCATGCAGAGTCAAACCGTTGAGGAAGCGGACGATTCCCTGCCTTCCATCAATGCGTTCTACGATGAAGTTGTTATCATACTCGGCAAGTCCCCCACTCTGCTCCTTCAGGTTGAAGCGCTCATCCACGAGTTTGCTTACCTGTTTCGTTCCGGTCTGCGTCTTGATATCAAAGCTGATGCGAGCCTGCGGATTGCCCTTGCCGATGACGATTTCCTCCAGATAGACGTAGCCGTTGGTAGCGGTACTGCCTACCTGTCTGATACCTTTCACCTCAATCTTCTTCACCAGTTTCTGGTTGTAGGCATCGATGGCATCCAGCTTATACACCATATTATATATATCACCCTTGCGGTGGGTGGCGCTATACAGAAGGGTAAAGAGCGGCTTGAACATGGCAATACCCTTACGGGTCTTGTTCTTCTTGTCCACACCCAGCACCGACTGAGGTTCGTCGATAATCATGATGGGATGGGTCTGCGCCAGCACGTCGATAGGACGACGGGAGCCGAACTCATCACGGCGTTCGAAGATGATGCGGGCTGCCTTATCGGCTTTCCTTAACTTGCCTTTCTCCATCTTATCGGTTGACTTCTCCTCATCCATGGATGCGTTGAATGCCTGAGTATTGATAATCATTACGTGCATGCCGGCATCGCTGGCAAAGGCATCTATCTTGCTGAGCTGCTTGGAGTTATACATAAAGTATTGCATGCGCTTGCCATATTCCTGGGCAAAATGCTCCTGCATGCTCTCAAAGCTCTTCAATACACCTTCTCGGATGGCGATGCTTGGCACTACCACCACAAACTTGGTCCAGCCATAGCGGGCATTCAGCTCGTACATGGTCTTGATGTATGTATAGGTTTTACCCGTACCCGTCTCCATTTCAATGGTGAGGGCGGTACCTACGCCTTGCAGCTGCTGCAGCTGTTCAACAGGTTTCAGACCCTGTTCTGTCTGTATGGCTCTTACATTCTCGCAGACGGCTTCCGGGGCGAGGATGACGTTCTTGTTACCAAAGCCTTTTACTACAAAGAGGTCTTGATTTACTCCCTGGTCCACGATATGGTCGCTCTGTCCGTCGCTTTTGGGCTGACCAGTAAAGGCATTAGCCACAGCCAGCGCCGCTTCGGTTTGGAAGCGTTGATGTTTATATCTGAGTTTCATAGGCTTAAATCACTCTAATATTCTTCACTACTTCCTGGTCGCTCCAATCCAGCTTCTGCTTGAAGGTTTCGTAGATATTAATCTTGTCGGCATCCTGGGCAAAGCAGCTGTCACGGAAAATGACACGCAAAGGCATCTTGTCTGCCATGGCTTTTACTACGTCTTCTGATACGTTCTCGGCAAAGCAAGCCACGAGGTCACCATCGTTCACGGTATAGATGGTCTTGCCATCCACCACTTCCTGGGTCATAGGCAGAGAGAGCTGAACGCCCCAGTCGAGCATGCATCCAAAGAGCAGGTCGAGGTCGTTTCGGTCGGTCTTGATATTGTTCAGGAACAGATCGAGCTGGTCTTGCTTGAATTCCTTTGGAGAACGGCTTACATCCTCGTAATTGCCTTCGTCGAGACGGAAGACACGGAAACCCAAATCTTTTTTAAATTCAGGTGTTTCTTTATTTATTCTATCAATAGTCTTTAATAAACGATACTTAGCCAACTCTGTTAATTTATGAGGTTTGCCAATACTATCCAACAATGAAATGCCATTGAGTATAATCTCCTTAGTAACAGAATCAGCACTCTTAAGCATTTCATCAAGATCTTCAGGCAATTGAACCAAGATATATCTTAAATCTGTATTTTTTTCCGAATTATATCTCCATACAGCATCTGCAGTAGTACCAGAACCCGAGAAAAAGTCCATTACAATATCATCATCCTTACAAACAAAATTAGTCAAGTACTTAACCAATGATACAGGCTTTGGATAAGAAAATACATTTTTACCATCCATTAAAGACGTAAGATAAGATGAGGCGGTTTCATTTGTGCCAACACCAACACTTGGCTTATCTATTAATGGAGATATTATTTTTTCCTTTATGAAATTGGTTGGACGCTTATACCCTTCACCCTCTCGAATAAAACGAACAGAAAGGTTATCGGTTTTAATAATAAAAGACGTTCCTTTCAAAACTTCTTCATCAAAGAAAGATTGTGTCCACTTAAATTCGCCTTCAAGACGAAAATCAGACGTTGCTCTACCATCTTTGATTTCAATACGATCCAACAAACTTACTCTATCCTTGCAATAAGGTTCATAAATGCCATCAGGGAAAGCCTTTGTTTTAAAAATAACTAGGGTGTCCAGTTCTATGTTCCAATATTAACTCACTTGTTTGAGAGTTTTGGTT
>UQWP01000110.1 GCA_900544825.1 uncultured Prevotella sp.
CATTCCACCAAATTTTCAGAGAAGAAAGTTGTATTTTTCTTTCAAATTTAACACTCATAAACACTTTTCGCGTTTCAAATCCATTCTTCTCCTTATTATATATATACGCGCGAAAGAACAAAAACAACCTTTATTGAGCCTCCAAATAGAGAACACGAGAAGACCAATCGTTCTTTTTACCCCAGTCAACATTATGCTCCAATGGCATTTCCAAGCCATGTTCCATCAAATACTTGCCAGAGTAAGACTTACCCTCGCAAGCCAAAGGAGTATTATCGATGACATCAAGCTCACGCACCTTATACATCTTGTTAGTATCCAGACCAGCCATCTTAACGATAGGAAGGTGCGCATTATAGAAGTTAGCAAGCTTCCACCAGTAGAACACAGCCTTATCCTTAGCCTCGCTTACATACATGATAGAAGATAGACCCTGGTTGTCGTATGGAGAAACCAAACGATAAAGATCGCCAAACTGCACTACAGGGCGAATCTCCTTATACTCACTAATCGCCTTGCGGCAGAGCGCCTTCTCCTCTTCCTTCATGTGCTTAGGCTGCATCTCCATACCGAGACGACCACTCATAGCCACATCAATACGATACTTCAAGGAAGTTGTACGGAAGACTGTGTGGTTAGGCACGGCAGCAATATGACTTGCCATAGCAATAGCTGGGAAGAAGTAGCTGGTTCCATACTGCATATAGATACGCTGCAGGGCATCAGTATTATCACTTACCCAGAACTCATCAAAACCACGGAGACATCCCCAGTTGGCACGAGCACCACCACTGGCACAGCACTGGATAACAACATCCTTGTACTTAGCACGGATACGATCGATAACCTTGGCAAATCCCTGATGGTATGCGATATAGAGATGACTCTGATCAGCGGCAGAAAGATACTGGCTACCATGATTCATGATGGCCATATTGGCATCCCACTTGATGTAGGCAATCTCAGGATACTTAGTAAGCAGATCATCTACTACACCAAACACGAAATCCTGCACCTTTGGATTACCGAGATCAAGAACCAGCTGAGTGCCACCACGACCAACTACCGCATCACGCTTAGGCGCTTTGATTACCCAATCAGGATGCTTTTCGTAAAGTTCACTCTTGGTATTTGTCATTTCCGGCTCAATCCAGATACCGAACTTCACACCATTCTTCTTGGCATCACGAAGCAGACCTTCGATACCATCAGGCAGTTTTTCGGTATCTACTACCCAATCACCCAAAGCTGTATTATCTTTCTTGCGAGGATATTTCTTTCCGAACCATCCATCGTCCATTACGAAGAGCTCACCACCCATGCTATGGATATCAGCCATCATCTGATCCATACCCTTCTGGTTGATGTCGAAGTAAACACCCTCCCAAGAGTTCAGGAGGATATCACGCTCCTGGTCACCATGAGTAAGCACGTACTTACGTCCCCACTTGTGGAAGTTGCGGCTGGCACCGCTCAAACCCTCATTGGAATAAGTAAGCGCAAGAGCTGGAGTCTTGAATGTTTCACCCTTCTTGAGATGATATTCAGAGTTCTGCTCATTGATTCCTGCAAAGAAATAGTGATATTCGGTATCATCAGTTACAGTCTTGAGCTTATAGTTTCCGCTATAGGCAAGTGCAGCACCAATCACGGCACCTGTATTCTCCTGTCCCTTTCCGTTGAGAGAGAACATCACTTCTGCATGATCGGTATGAGAATTACGAACACCATCATTGTTACGGATGACAAACTCGCCTGGCTGCAACTTCTCATGACTCAACTGAGCCTCAGCAGCCCATGTGCCAGAAAGATGACTCATCCATACATCGCCACGTCGGATAGGAAGCATAGCTGATGCAAAGGTTGTCAGAGTAACAGTACCCTTCTCGCCATTGTTGATTTCTGTCCAAGCCTCAATCATATCCACATCCTTATAGGCACGGTACTTCAGATCTACCTTGATATTATAGACAGGATCCTTGAGATGGATGGTAGTAACTGTGGCATTAGCCTCCTGCTTCACATCGCTACCGGTAGCCACGAGAGCAGTAGAAAGATTGCCATCGCTGTGACGCATGGCGAGTGCAGCTTCTGCAGGAGTATTCAGACCGTATGCAGGATAAGCATCCATACGACCATTTGTAGCTACAGTGAGATTCTGCAAATCTGCAGCGTTCAGCTTAGAACCGAAATAGAGATACTGTGCAGGTTTTCCGTTCTCCACATCAAGGATGAGCGAAATCCCCTTACTGTTTACCGAAACTTGTTCTGCCATCGCAGGCATAGCGATAGTCATCAACAAGAGTGCAAGTGATTTTAATTTCATCATATTTATTATATACGTTATTAGTTATTGCTATTATTGATAAGTTTTCGAATGCAAAAATAAGAAAATAAACAAGAACCACCAACACTTTCTTGATTTATTTTTGGAATAAAGCACAAAAAGGTCAAACATTAAGCAAATAAAAGAGTCGGAAGCAGGGACGAATACCCCAGATAATCACATCCATATCATAACAATCTCTAAAAATATCATTAAACTCGGAATTTCTTAGTATCTTTGCCCCGCAAACATCATATATCGTACAATCCAAAAGAAACAAAAGAAATAAAGCTATATGAAACTCAAAATACATTTCAGTCACAAAGAGGAGCTTTGGAACTCCTGGTCGCACGCAGGAGGCATCCTGATGGGCGTTGTCGTGGGAGCCATTTTCCTGTATTGGTGCTTCACCATGCATAACGGATGGGCCACGGCGGGCATCATCCTCTACCTGTTTGGCATGCTGATGTCGTACATTGCCTCTACCACCTACCACGCCATCTCTGCCTGGAGTAAATGGAAGGAACGACTGCGCAAATGGGATCATGCCGCCATTTACTGGCACATTGCTGGCTCTTATTCTCCTATCACCCTGATTGCGATGCGCGAACAAGGCTATTGGGGATGGAGTCTCTTTATCTTCATCTGGGCATGCGCCATAGCAGGCACGGTGATGAGCTTTGCCAAGCTCAAGGACCACAGTAACCTGGAGACGCTCTGCTTTGTGGGTATGGGATTATCGGTACTTGTCGCATTCAAGCCTCTGATAGATTCCGTATCCCCTGCCACGGTTATCTGGATTATCGCAGAGGGCGTCTGCTACATCACGGGAGCCGTGTTCTACAGCATCAACAAGAAGAAATACATGCATTCCGTGTTCCATTTCTTTGTTTTGGCAGGTAGCGTCTGCCACATCATCGCCGTTTGGGACATTCTGATGAAATACATTTAAGGAATACTCTTCACCCAGGGAAACGCCCTGTTTATCGGGGTTTGCGAGGGATGGATGAAGAGTGAAAAGTATTTCATGAATCCATTGTTTATTCAATTCTCGGAATCAAGAATCCCAGGTGATGGTCTTCTGCTCCTATCTCTTATGGCAGGTTTTACTATGCCGCATGGACAGCCAACTGGCAGATATGGAGACAGTTGGCTGTTCTTGGTAAGACAGTGAACTGTTCCAGTTCCGCCAGTTAACTGTTCTACGGCAACAGTAAACTAGCCAGACCTTCCTATATCATTTCTGGCATCGCACCTCGTACTTCAGCAATCCACCTATTTCCGTGCCAAGCTTGGAGCCATCCTCATTTCTCCTGAAATACAGGAAGAAATCCTTGCGCTGTTCGAGAAAAACATAAATGAGGATGCGTCATGGACTTATGACACACCCTCTCATATATGATATGCTCTGCATTACCCCCAAGCCGCTCTAAAAAAAGCCATGCTACACCCAAATCGGACTTCATTGAAATACGGATATTGAAAATCAAGGAATTACACAACGAGCGGCCGCAATTTGGGGTAAAAAAGAAGAAACTCAGAAAGAATAGCCACCTATCACCCTGAAAAACATTTGCCAACAGGGTGATAGGAAAGAAAACTCATCCTCTAATCAATTTCCTAATTCTAGCTGCTGCCTTACCAAATTATAATAGTACCCTTTTAATTTGATAAGACTTTCATGGTTACCCACTTCTACCACTCGTCCCTTGTTCATCACAACGATTTGGTGGGCATGTCTTACAGTACTCAATCGGTGAGCTACTACAACAACGGTACGATGCTCATAGAAGTTGTTGAGATTCTCTACTATCATACGCTCATTGAAGGTATCAAGAGAATTGGTGGCCTCGTCGAGGAAGATATAATCTGGATTCTTATAAACAGCCCTGGCTATCAAGATACGCTGTTTTTGTCCCTGGCTCAGACCAACTCCATCCCTACCTATCTTAGTATCATATCCAAGCGGAAGAGTCACTATATAGTAATCGATACAGGCAACCCGTGCAGCCATCTTCACCCTATCCATGTTTATATCGCCATCTTCCACAGCTATGTTTCTTGCAATAGTATCAGAGAAAATAATACCATCTTGCATTACCACACCACACTGGCGGCGCCACCACTTCTTGTTTATCCTATTAATATTGGTATCGCCGACTGAAAGTTCCCCCTTAGAGACGGGATAATATCCTAGCAACAGTTTCAAGAGCGTTGTCTTGCCACTACCAGACTCGCCTACAATAGCTGTAGTATGCCCATAAGGAATACATATACTCACATCTTCGAGCGTTTTGTGCCTAGAATGTTGATCATATTTGAAATCTACATGATAAAGGTCAAGTCCATCCGTCTTGTCTTTAACAGATGTGAGAAGTCCAGGCCTGTCGTCCTCGCCCCTCTTGCGATGTATCTCGTTGATACGTTCCAAACTGATTTTTACATCCTGCAAGGAATAGAAGAACCCCATCAACTGTTCGATAGGAGAGTTAAGTTGACCGATGATATACTGCACTGCAAGCATCATACCTAACGTCATCTGTCCATGGATTACAGCAGTGGCAGCCACTACAGTGATAACAACATTCTTGATTTCATTGATAAAGACACACCCGGCATCCAAAGTCTGCTGGAGCCTCAAAGATTGAGTTTGTACCCCAAACATGCCAATCTGAACCATTTCCCATTCCTGGCACTTGCGCTGTTCGCAGTTTTGCAGTTTGATTTCCTGCATAGACGTAACAAACTCATAGGTTTTATTGTTATTGATGGATTGCTGCTCAAAAAGTTCATAATCCAGCAACTTCCTTCGCTGCAGGAATCTCTGTATCCAGAGTCCATACAGGAAACTTCCCAATACAAAAACCAGGAAGATACTCTGCTGATAGTAAAACAACACAGCCCCAAAAATCACGAAAGTGATAAGCGAAAAGGCTATATTAAGTGTCTTTTGTGTCAAGAAATTATTCACTCTATTATGGTCACTTATCCTCTGCATCAAGTCACCCATCAGTTTAGTATCAAAAAACGACATCGGCAATTTTAGCATCTTCTCGAAGAAATCATTAAGTAGAGAAATATTAATCTTCATGTTAATACGAAGTAAAATCCAACTTCGCACAAAATCAACCAACGTACGACTGATGGTGAGCATTAATTGCCCCAGCAAAATAAGCCAGATGATATCGATATTTTTCCCCCTAATACCTTTATCCACTATCGACTGAGTAAGAAATGGCAATACCAACTGAATCAAACTTCCTATGACTAAGCTCAAAAAAATCAGCCCGAAGGACTTGCGATATTTTTTGAAATAGCCGAACAGGAACAGCAAAGAGCGTTCTTCTTCTCCATTCTCCATTTCGTCTGGCAAGCTATGGTCCATAAACTTAGAAGTCGTTTCCAAAAACATAACAATCCCCTTAGACTCACCCTTGGAAGCCATACTCAACCAGTGTTTTTCCATATCATCGCGAGAATAGATGATTCGACCTTTACCCGGATCGGCGACATAAAACTTTCGTCCTTTCTTCACCTTATATAGTACAACAAAGTGATTTTGATTCCAATGTAGAATGCAAGGCATATCCGCCATCACTAAGTCATCGAGTTTAGCTCGTACACATATAGCCTTCAGTCCCAGTTCTTTGGCCGCTTCACTGATTCCCAACATAGAGACACCCTCTGTTGTTGCAAAACACACCTGGGAAATGGCATCCAGAGGGTGTGTCATAAGTCCATGACGCACCCTTTTTCTATCTATAATTTTCCGTA
>UQWP01000111.1 GCA_900544825.1 uncultured Prevotella sp.
ATAAATACATGATAAAGCCTTTAGACAGAGCTTATTATCCCGAACTGAGGTAATGATTTATAAAATGAGACTTTTAAATATGTTTACAAAGAAGTATCATGGAAGTATCATGAATTCTATAGAAGTATCATAAAAATCAGGTAAGTTGCTTGCAAAAAAGCCTTTTTTTAGGATTTATGTCTAGAAAAATAGGAGCAAAAACTAAGAAGTGTCTACTATTTCAGTTCTATAGAATTGATAATGTCTACTATTTCAGTTTTATAAAACTGATAGTGTCTACCTTTTTAGTTTATAAAGTATGCCAATATAAACTAGGAATAAGTTGGAAGTCAGATAACTGTAGTTAGGAAAATAAGCACATTGGTTGGTCTCTGAGTGCTCGTCACACGGTCACTAAGAGATCAAGTGACGGGCATCGATAGACCAAGTTCTGGGCACTCATTGCTCGTACTGAGGGCATTGGATGCCCATTTCGTGGGGCGATTTTTGGGCACTATTTTGAGCAAGCAAATTGTAGTTTTTCTATATTTAGTTGACTATAATTTCGTGTTTTCTTTTGATGCATCATGGTGATTTAATGATACTTCTATTGAAATCATGATACTTCTATGATACTTCTCTATAAATATATTTGGAAGTATCATTTTGTAATTCGTTATGTATCAGTGATATATCTGCAAATAATGATACTTTGAGACTTTTTCGAGAAAAAAATATTTGTGTGCGAGGAATAAAGGGATGGGTGAATCTGTGTCATTTGTAAGCGACTCCGCATGTCATTTTCCTGTAAAATGCAGAAAGATAGAAAATAATCTCTAGAAAGCTTGCCTGTCTCATTCCTTTTTCTTATATTTGCACCCATAAATATCAGTATATTGAAGATAAAGGCTGATATAATGGATAAATATCATTATAGTGATAGATAAATAAATAGAAGATTATGGCAGATTTATATGAATATTCTACTCCAGAGTTGGTACGCTTGTTGGGAGTAAGATTCAAGGAATATAGAATGAGATGCAATCTCACCCAGAAAGAGGTTGCCGAGCTTACTGGGCTTGGCTTGACCACCATTCATAAGTTTGAGAATGGAACAGCGGGCAATCTTTCGCTTTCCACTTTTCTCCTCTTGCTGAAGGTGGTAGGGCAGATTGATGCCATCAATGATGTGCTTCCGGAACTGCCCCCATCTCCTTGTTTGATGAGAAAGGATGAGAAGAGGGCCCAGAGAATTCGTCATACAAAACAATAATGCCATGCTGTTTGCCAAGGACAATGGCATTCGGTGTGCTGATGTTCGCAGCAGGCTTACAAAGGCAACTTCTATTTGCATGCACGCATAGATGGGAGAGTGTGTAAGTTTGTCATCGGAAAAAATAAGCCAGAATTTGTCAACGAAATCCAATTTTGCCTGATTTTCTTGCTCAAAAGTTTGTATTATCAATAAATATTCGTATCTTTGCAGCGTCAGTTCTCACCAAGCCTCTCAACGATGCTCAAATGCGTGGGGCTTTTTTCTTTTATAATTCGAGCATGTCGAAGTGCATGGCTCTGGTGTGTTAAAACGATGATAGGTGGATCAGCTTCCATAGAGGCAGCTATCAATGCCCATCTAATGAAAATAGCCAACTTTCAAAAAAAGCAGTGATATATTGTTAATAATCAGAAAAATGCTTGTTTTCTGAAATATTATCTGTATCTTTGTACATTAATTATTAAGAGTAAGATTATGCCTTCAAAGAGATATCCTTTGGGAATACAAACGTTCTCCGAAATCGTGAAGGGGAATTACTTCTATGCTGACAAGACTGCTATCGTCTATCAGTTGGCTCATTATGCCAAGTTTCATTTTCTGAGTCGCCCATGTCGATTCGGGAAATCCTTGTTTGTATCTACCCTCCAGGCTTACTTCGAGGGTAAGAAAGAGCTGTTCAAGGGACTTGCCATCGAACAGATGGAGAAGGAGTGGACGGCATATCCCGTCATCCACTTGGATTTGAGCTGCGGTAAGTATTATAGTTTGGAGAATACTAAAATCATATTAAATAATATACTTAAAGTTGAAGAGCAGAAATATGGAATAGAAGTTCCAGAATCTGAGCGTGAAGGCTTTGGGGCTCGCTTTAGGGATATTTTGCTTGCTGCTACCGCTCAGACAGGGAAGCAAGCTGTTGTTCTCATCGACGAATATGACGCCCCAATGCATGATTCTGTAAGTGATGAAGACTTGCAGAAGACCATCCGCAACATTATGAGAGATTTCTTTAGCCCATTGAAACAGCAAGAGGGAAACATCCGCTTTGTTTTCATCACAGGCATCTCCAAGTTTAGCCAGCTCAGCATCTTTAGTGAGTTGAACAATCTCAAGATTCTCACGTTGAAGGATGAATACAGTAGCTGTTGTGGTATTACCAAGAGTGAATTGACTCAGTATTTCCGTGAGGGTATCGAGGAGATGGCTGAGCATAATGGACTCACTTATGAGGAGACCTTAGAGCAACTCAAGCTGCATTATGATGGCTACCACTTCAGTATCAATAGCGAGGATATCTTCAATCCTTACAGTATTATCAATGTTTTGGACGATAAGGAGTTTAATAGCTATTGGTTTACATCTGGTACACCTACGGTCTTGATAGAACTGATGCAGCAGAAGAATTTGGATATGCTCAATCTGGATGATTTGTGGATACAGGCTTCACGTTTTGATACACCTACGGAAAGACTCGCTGATCCTATTCCTGTCCTTTTCCAAAGTGGCTACCTTACTATTAAAGGATATGAGCGAAGGGGAAAATTGTATCATCTCTGTTTCCCAAATCTAGAAGTAAGACAAGGCTTTTCTGATAGTCTCGTCAGGTATTATACTGCGCAAGACATGAACAGATATGATGCCATTATGTATGCTTATTCCAAGAATGTGCTCGTCAATGACGACATGGAAGCCTTTATGCCTCATTTGAAGGCATTCTATGATAAGTTCCCATATACGATTATCAACAATAATGAGCGTCACTATCAAGCCGTGATGTTCACCATCTTCACCATGCTTAGTGAAGATGTGAAGGTGGAGCATACCACTTCGGATGGAAGAATAGACCTTGTGCTCAAGACGGATAAGAGTATCTTTATCTTTGAGTTAAAATATAAGAAGTCTGCCGACACCGCCATGGCGCAAATTAGCGACAAGGACTACGCCAAGGCTTTTGCTGATGATGGGCGGAAGGTTGTGAAAGTGGGTATTAACTTCTCGGAAAACCAGCGAAGTATAGAGGATTGGGTGATAGAATAAATGAAATAGAAGAAAGTTGGTGACCTTCATCATATAGATAAAATATGCTTGAACTAGGGCGGTAACTCGATATTTTAGGCAGTTACCGCCTCATTTCAAGCATATTTTGTTCTATTTTATAGTCGCAGAACTTAGATAATCACCGCTGTTCCGCTGCACGTTACCATCAGCATGGAGCCGCTTTTTCCCACGGTCTCGTAATCCAGGTCGATACCCACGATGGCGTTGCAGCCCAGGGATGCGGCACGGTCGGCCATCTCTCTGAGGGCTGTATCCTTGGCCTCGCGGAGGGTGCTTTCGTAAGAACCGCTTCTTCCGCCGATTACATCACGAACACTGGCAAGGAAATCCTTCACAAAGTTGGTACCGATGATGGTTTCGCCAGTTACTACGCCACGATATTCACGGATAGGGTGGCCTTCTATGGTTGGAGTTGTACTTAAAATCATAATCTTTTTCCTTTCTTTTTATGTTATTATCCATATTATTTATAGCTTAGACGATAAAAGATGGCAAAAGGTTGCAGGAAATCCAAAAATATTTGTTACTTTTGCATCGAAAGTTAAATATTTATAGGTTATATGAACAAGAAATTGATGTTTTCGGCAGCACTCGTGATGGTGCTGCTTTCGGCAAACGCTCAGAAAAGGGCATTTACCATCGAGGATTTGTACAAGGTGAAGGGCGTATATTCTGTGAGCCTTTCTCCAGATGGTAAGTCTATCTGCTATACCTCCAGCTCTTCTGATCTGAAGAACCAGAAGTCTAGCTCCGACATCTACATCATGAATGCAGATGGCTCTCATGCCAAGGCTTTTACTGAGGATGGCAAAAGCAGTTCTGCCGTGTGGAGTAAGGATGGAAAGAGTATCTTCTTTACCAATTATGAGAAGGGAACGGCTCAGATCTATCGCATGAATCTGGCTACCTGCGAGGCAGAACAAGTAACTGATTATGAGTTGGGTATAGATAATCCGGTTATCTCTCCCGATGAGCGGTACATCGCCTTTACAGCCGAGGTGTATCCCGACCTGGGGGCTGATGCCAAGGCCAACATTGCCCGGATGGAGAAGAAGGACAAGGGTCCTGTGCAGGCGCATATTGCCGACAAGTTGCTCTATCGTCATTGGACGAGCTATAGTGATGGCAGATGCAGTCATCTCATCCTTTTAGATACACAGACGAAGACTTACAGGGATCTGACTCCGGGCAATTATTCACTGATATTCATGGCCGGTGGCGGAATCGCCTATGATTTTTCTCCAGACAGCAAGGAAATCTGTTTTGTCTCCAACCATGATGATCATCAGGAGGCCAGCACCAATGCCGACCTGTGGACGGTTTCTGTGAATGGAGGAGAACCAGTCTGCATCACAAAGGAAAACAAGGCTTGGGATGGTACTCCAAACTATTCGCCCGACGGCAAGTATATCGCTTACCGTTTGCAGCAAGTACCTGGCTATGAGTCTGATCGCTTCCGTCTTGCCATCTACGACCGTGCTGCAAAGAAATCTATCATCTTGACAGAGAAGTTTGACAATTGGGTGGATGATTATAAATGGGCACCAGACAGCAAGAGCATTTTCTTCCTGGGTGAGGTGCAGGGCGCACAGCCGCTCTACAAGCTCGATATAGCCAGAAAGACCATCTCGCCAGTTGTGACAGGCAAGGCTATCTCTGAGTTTGATTTCGACAATAAGGGTATGGTATATTATACTTACAGTACGACAGGCAAGCCATCGGCTCTCTATCGTCAGCAGATGAAGAAGTGGAATGGAACTCCTGTGGCTAGCGGCAAGGAGCTGCAGATAACCTTCCTCAACCAGAAATTGGAGGATGAGGTGGATATCCGTCCATCTGAGAGCATATGGGTGGATGGCGCTGGCGGCGACAAGGTTCAGGTATTTATCGTGAAGCCACACAACTTTGATGCCAGCAAGAAGTATCCGCTTATCATCAATGTGCATGGCGGACCACAGATGCAGTGGATGAATTCCTTCCGTGGCGACTGGCAGGTTTATCCTGCTGCCGGTTATGTGGTGGCTTATCCTAACCCTCACGGTTCTACAGGATATGGCCAGGCCTTTACACGTGCCATTTCCGGTGACTGGGGCGGAAAGGTTTTTGAGGATGTGATGAAGGTTACCGATAAGCTGGCAACCCTGGAATATGTTGACTCCACCAGAATGGGAGCGATGGGATGGTCGTATGGCGGCTACATGATGAACTGGCTGCAGGGGCATACCAAGCGATTCAAGTGTCTGGCTTCCATGATGGGTGTATATGACCTGCGCTCTATGTGGGGCAGTACCGAGGAAGTATGGTTCCCTAACTTTGAGCTGGAGGGACAGCCTTACAATTCCGATCTCTACGAGAAGTGGTCGCCATCTTCATACATCAAGAACTTCTCTACGCCAACCCTCGTGATGACGGGCGAGCTGGACTATCGTGTACCTTATACACAGAGCTTGCAGTATTTCACGGCATTGCAGACCCTGAACATTCCTTCTCGACTGATAGTCTTGAAGTATGATGGTCACTGGCCAAGCAACCTGAAGTCGATGCCGCTCTATTACAATGCGCACCTCGACTGGTTCCATCGTTATCTCGGCGGCGCCCCTGCACCTTGGGACACAGAGAAAATGGTGAATAATGAGGTAGAGTACTAAAATGCCTTATATATAATAAGGTGTAGAAAACCAAAATAAAAAAGAGGGTGTGTCATAAGTCCATGACGCACCCTTTTTCTATCTATAATTTT
>UQWP01000112.1 GCA_900544825.1 uncultured Prevotella sp.
ACTGAGCTAAAGAGGCGGGTGGACAAGCGATTCATATCGCACCGCTACAACCAAGTACCCTTGCTATGTTCCCATCCTGGGGGATTCCGAGGGAGCTGGTCGTATGAGACTTGTCCGTCTCATATACTTGAAAGCGGTTATTGCTTTTAAGCGAGTGCAAAAGTACTGCAAATTTCTGAACCTGCCAAATTTTTCAATGGAAAAGTTTGTTATGTTAACGTTTGTTTAGAAAAAGGAGGCAGATAATTGCCCCCTTTTTTCTATTACACCTTATTATATTTAGAGTAGGATAACTCCTTTTCAGGTTATGTTCAGAAGATGATAATTCCTTTTCAGGTTATGTTCAGAAGATGATAATTCCTTTTCAGGTTATGTTTAGAAGATGATAATTCCTTTTCAGGTTATGGCTAAAAAACGATAATTCCTTTCCAGGTGCATTTTTTTTCTTCTAAAAATCTACAACCGTGATGCCGGCACCACCGAACTGAACATGCTCATCGGTATAATGTGTCACATTCGGAACGCTGCTCAGGTACTGACGGATGAGCTGTCGGAGGATTCCGTTGCCCTTGCCATGGAGAATTCTAACTCTTGGCATACCTACCAGGATGGCATCGTCAATGAAATACTGAACGGCATTCAGTGCCTCATCGCCACGCATACCTCGTACATCCAGATCCTGATGGAAATTGGTCTTGTGGGCATCAATTGTCTTGCGGGTCTCCTTGCTGATACCATATGAAGCCAGGTTCTCCTTGCGCTCCTCAGTTTTATCTACGTTTTCAGCAGTGGCAGTGGCGTGCTCCAGTCTGTTGAGGCGCATCTTGGTACGCATGCCGCCAAAAACAGCAGTGGCAGTATCGCCATTGATGCTCTCTACCTTTCCTATCGTAGTCAGACCCTTGATTCGTACGGTATCGCCCACCTGGATTTCCCGCTTGCTGTCGCTCTTTAACTTGCTCTGTGCATTTCGCAGAGCTGCAGCCGCCTTCTCCTGGTTCTCCTTCTTCTCAGCCTGGCGCTTGGCATGGCGCTCCTTGCGCTGCTGGATCTGGGCTATCTTGCGGGCAATCTTGTCGTCCGATTCCTTGGTGTCAATCTCCTGAACCTCCTGCTTGAAGGCATCGAGTTCCTGACGGATGCGACGGGTTTCCTCCTTTTCCGCCTGACTCTCTCGAATCTCTCGGATGGCATTCTCAATCTTCTTGTTGCTCTCCTTCAGGAGTTCGGCAGCTTCCTCCTTTGCTTTCTTGAGGATTGCCTTTCTGCTGCGCTCGATATCCTCGATGTCGCTTTCATATTTCGAGATGGTCTTCTCCATATCCTTCTCGCGCTGATGGATATTCTGGCGCTTGTTCTCCCAGTATCGCTTGTCGCGGACGATATCCTGCAGGTACTTGTCGCTCTGGATGTATTCGGAACCAACGATGTCGGATGCCTCCTTGATGACTTCTTCCGGCAATCCGATCTTTCTGGCGATTTCGATGGCGAAAGATGAACCTGGGCGACCGATGGCGAGCTGGAAGAGTGCCTTCATCTCATGACGGTCGTAGAGCATGGCGCCGTTTACCACTCCCTCATGACTGTCGGCAAAATGCTTCAGATTCTGATAGTGGGTGGTGATGACGCCGTATGCCTGCTGCTTGCAGAACTTGTCGAGCACGGCTTCGGCGATGGCGCCGCCAATGCCCGGTTCGGTACCTGTACCAAACTCATCAATCAGAATGATGGTGTCGCCATTGGCTGCCTTCATCATATTCTTCATGTTCAAGAGGTGAGAAGAGTAGGTACTCAGGTCGTTCTCCAGACTCTGTTCATCACCGATATCTATCATGATGTTGTGGAAAACACCCGTCTTGGAACGCTCGCTCACCGGGATGCTCAATCCGCATTGCAGCATATACTGAAGCAGACCTACTGTCTTCAGACACACAGACTTACCTCCGGCGTTAGGTCCCGAGATGATGAGGATGCGCTTATCCTGTGTCAAGGTGATGTCGAGTGGTACCACCTTCTCGTTTTTCTTCTGCAGGGATTGCTGGAGGAGTGGGTGGATGGCACGGATCCAATCCACGTGTGGATGGTCTTCTACCTCTGGCTCTATCGCCTTGAATACATCGGCAAGTTTCTGTTTAGCCTGAATCAGGTCGATGATGGCGAGGAAGCGGTAGCTGTCCAATATCTCCTTAGAGAATGGACGTACCTTGTTGGTGAAATCGGTAAGGATTCGGATGATCTCCTTTCGCTCTTCACCTTCCAATTCGCGCACACGGTTGTTGGCCTCCACCACTTCGGTTGGCTCGATGAAGACGGTCTTACCGGTGGCACTCTCGTCGTGAACGATACCTTTGATTCTGCGCTTGAGGGTAGGGATGACTGGGATGACCAGTCGGCCGTCGCGCAGGGTTGGGGTAACATCTTTCTCTACGATGCCTTCGCTCTGTGCCGAGCGCAGAATACTATATAAGGTACGCGAGATGCTTCCTTCAGTTTTAGCCAGTTCTCTGCGGATCTGGAGAAGTTCAGGGGTCGCATTGTCGCGAATCTTACCAAACTTGTCGAGAATCTGGTCGATGCGCTGAATCAACTGTGGGAAGGTCATTACGTCTTGGGAAAGGCGATGGAGGGCAGGATAAGGATACTGCTTTTCTCTACGCCAGCCATCTTCCGGTTCGCCGTGACCATCATCTTCGTCGCTATGATTCAGAATCTTTACCATCCCAGCGATGGTGGCAAGCGAACGTCTTAAATCGAACAGTTCATCCTCTTCTAAGTGGGTGTTTTCCACACGGATACGGAGGATGCTTTCTCTTACATCATAGAAATATTGAAGGGGGAAGTCTTCCACTTCCTCCATCAATCTACGGAACTCACGCACCTGCATGAGCCACTCGTTAACGAGTTCTGCGTCGCTGCTGAAAGACATCTTGTCCACCTGTTCCTTGCCAAGTGGAGAGAGACATCTTTCGCGCAACATTTTACGGATTTCATTGAATCCTATCTTGTTTTCAAAATTATCTGGATAAATCATGGGTGCAAAAGTACAACTATTTTGGCTAACTACCAAACATTTGAGCCATTAAGTGTGTTCCTGGCGGCTCGGGGTGTTAATCTTTGCTTGATATCTGCCAGGTATTCTTTCCAGTTATATTCGTGTCGTCGGTTCCATACGTCGCCCAGGAAGGCTACTCCGCCGAAGTTCCAGGCGCGCAGCTGGGGAATGAATGGAGGGATGACGCCGCCAAGGGCTATCACCTTTTCATTGATGATGCCGCTGTTGCCTGCATCTTCCAAATCTCTGTTGGAGAAGGAATGCTTGTAGCCTTTCTTCGAAATGCTGTCGAAGATCGGACTGAGGAATACATAGTCGAATTTTTGCTTTGATCCCTTTGTAAAATCGGGATTAGCGTTTTCTGCCGATGAAAATACGGGATTGGCGTTATCCACCGATTCGCTGACTTCCTTGAAACTGTGGCAGGAGCGGGAGAGGCTTCCTTGGAAGTTCTCGGGAATCTGGCTGTTTCTCCGGTTGAGGTGAATGCCATGGAGATGGTATTTCTCGCAGAGTTCGAAGTGGTCGTGAATCACGATCTGAGGATACCATTTCGGCTCTATCTTCTGGAGCAGTTGCTCGCATTCTTCTGGTGTAGAATCGGGTTTGCGCAGATGGAGCAGGTCGATTCCTGCTTCAAAAAGCTGGTCGATGTACTTTGCTTCATGCGAAATAAAGGTTGGTGTTGTGATAATAATCCATTTCATTGCTTCTTGCTTTTAGATGTTTTCTTAGCTTCTTGCTTTTAGATATTTTCTTAGCTTCTTGCTTTTCCTCGGAAGCTGTTTCTTACGAGTGCCGATTCGCAGTTTTGACAGAGTGCTTCAGTGGCAGTATGGTGCTTGAAGCCTTCTATCATTGCCTGGGCACGAGGGGAAGAGAGGATTTCTTCGAGTGACTGATGGAGCAGGTTGCCCAGAATGACATCGCCGTTATGGTCGAGACAGCAAGGCACGAGACTTCCGTCGGCAAGAACGCCTATCTGCTTCAGCAATGCTTTGCAGAAGACTTCCCGATTTCCGTCGTTGCCTTCGTTCTTGTCTTTTCCCTCGCTTATTTCATCCTTGTTTCTGTTTTCATCTATGTTCTTGTTGTCATCCCCTTTCTTGATGTCGTTTTCGAAGTTAGGCCATTCGAATTTCCGGTCAAACTCCAGGTATAGGTGATCGCAAAGGCGGAATCCGTCTGGGCGTTCCTTCCATGGCTTGGGTACGTATTTCTCGATGAGGCGTATCACTTCCTCGTTTTCCTTGTCCCTTCCGCCTTGGTTCCAGAGTCGCAATACCATACAGGTGCCTTTGGCTGCGGCTTGGGTGGAGAAGGTCATCACCTCATCCATATAGCTGGAGAGCTCTCCCTTGGCATTGCTTTCGTGGGAATGCAGGGAGAGCTGGATTTTGTGGGGCAGGGTGTCGAGGAGTTCCATGGCACGATGTAGGAGGGTTCCATTAGAGGTAAGCACCGTCTTGAATCCTTTCTCCCTAGCCGTAGTGATGAACTGCGGCAGGAGGGGATGGAGTAGGGGTTCGCCCATCAGATGGAAATAGAGGAAACAGACCTTTCCACGGATTTTGTCGGTGAGCAGGTTGAATTCCTCAGCACTCAACTGTCGCTTTTCCCGGGTGTGCTTGGGACAGAAGTGACAGTTGAGATTACAGGTGTTTGTGATTTCTATGTAACAACGATCAATCATTCTTTGTTTTTTCTCTTCTCTGTTTTATCTGCTTTTTCGTGAGCGTCTTGTTGCTTCTCCGCTCTTTTTCAGCTTTTGGTAAATAATGATTTTGGTTCGTAGAAGTGGTTCACCGGACCGTGACCTTCTCCTATCTTGATGTCCTTACCTGCCAGGATGGCGCCTGAAAGATAGGTTTTAGCCATGGCGATGGCTGTGTTCATATCCATTTCTCTTGCCAGATAAGACGTGATAGCGGAAGATAGGGTGCAACCGGTACCGTGGGTATTGCGGGTGTTGACGCTGATGCCACGATAGCTGGTCTTCTGTTTTCCGTCCTCGAAGAGATAATCTACCTTCTCTGCTCCATCGAAATGACCGCCCTTGATCAATACATATCTGCATCCCAGTTTACAGATTGCAGCTGCGGCTGCTTTGATGTCTTCTACATTCTCTATCTTTCTGTTGGCAAGAATCTCTGCCTCAGGAATATTAGGGGTGAGCAGGGTGGCTAAAGGCAACAGTTCGGTGATGAATACATCGAGTGCATCCTCCTGCATCAGTCGGCAGCCACTGGTAGATACCATGACTGGGTCGATAACGAGATACTGGAAGCTTTCCTGGTACTTTTTGAGGGTTTCTGCGATGGCACGAATGGTTTCGCAGTCATTTACCATACCTATCTTTATAGCATCAGGATGGATATCTTCCATGACGGCCTCTATCTGTCCTTTCACGATTTCCGGTTCCACATTCTGAATGCCATACACTCCCTTGGTGTTCTGTACGGTGATGGCTGTGATAGCGGAAGCGGCATATACGCCCAATGCCGACATCGTCTTGATGTCTGCCTGAATGCCAGCTCCTCCGCAACTGTCAGAGCCGGCTATTGTTAATGCTGTATAGTATCTCATATCTCCTTTTTTTTATATATTACTTTTGCAGAAGTATAGTCATTTCTATATCTATATTGCAAAAGTACAATTATTTATTGAATTATCGCCTTCTTTTATTGATAAATTTGATGTTTGCCGTTACTTTTTATTCATTATATCTATTTCGGGGAACGCTTATGCTAGGAGAATGCATATATTTGAGGAGATAGTATAATAGAATAGAGTGATAATATCAAAGATCTTGGAAGGTGATATAAAAGAAAAAGCCTTCTGAAATTTCTTTCAGAAGGCACTTGCGGAGAGAGAGGGATTCGAACCCCCGGTACCTCTCGGTACGACGG
>UQWP01000113.1 GCA_900544825.1 uncultured Prevotella sp.
ACCTTTTGACCTTTTGACCTTTTGACCTTTTGACCTTTTGACCTTTTGACCTTTTGACCTTTTCTGCCAGGGGGCAGAAAAGCATCCCTCCCCCCTCCTCGCCCCTTTTCCTACGTCGCCACGTAGCAATTCCTGCGTCGCCACGTAATATTTCCTACGTCGCGACGCAGGAAATGGCAGATCTATCGAAGGGGATTTCATGCCTCACATCACAACTGCCGGGACAAGGCGATTCAAATGCCGGGACAACTATTGCATTTCGCCCAAAAATGTTGTATCTTTGCATTGTCAATGAAACTCATTGATGGGGCTCTCTGACGGGCAGGATACCGCGGAACTGCAGGGAGGTGACGCCCGATACAGAAACTGGATTATTCACTAAAAAGAAAGGAATGAAAAGAAATGAAAAAGGAAACCTGGAAATCAATTCTGCAGATCATCGTGACTGTACTCACTGCACTCTGCACATCACTCGGAGTTACGAGCTGCATGTAGTGCTCGAATCTTTCACGATATCGAGCTAGACTGAAACTGAATTAACCACAGAAATCGAGTTTATTAAAATTTAAATTATTCACTTTAAAAAACTATTTGAATTATGGGTATCAAAGTAAAAGCTATCGAGCGCAACGTCGCTTTTGAGAAGGGTAAGCAGAAGTGGGCATACGTAATGCAGGCAGACCTCTACGGTCAGCTTACCCAGAGTAAGGTTATCGAGGAAGCTGCCGTACGCAGCGGACTCGCCAAGCAGGTGATCAACGCTGCCTGGGGCGCCATCGGAGCAGTCATCACCGCATGGGCCACTGAGGGTCACTCCGTGGCTGTGCCGGGACTCGGCTCCCTCCGATTCGGTCTGAACTCTACCGCCGTAGAGGATGTGAACAAGGTGAGCAGCTCGCTCATCAACCGCCGCTACATCATCTTCGTGCCTAACGCCGACATCAAGGAGGAGCTCGCCAAGACCAGCGTCAACATCACCTGCTACGACCGCTACGGCAAGATCGTGAAGCAGGTTACCTCTGCCGACAAGAACGACACCGGGGAGGGCGACAACAAGGATAACACCAACCAGGGCGGAGGTACTTCGCAGGAAGGTGGCGGAACCAACCAGGGAGGTGACTCCAGCCAGGGTGGCGGAACTTCTCAGGGTGGCGGCACTACCGAAGGCGAAGGTAACGGCGACAACGTAGATCTCTAGAAACATTGTAGATCTCTAAAATCATCAAGGTGTGCCAGATCACAAGGAAGTGAATCTGGCGCACCTTCTTTTTTTGTCTTTTTCTCCTCAAAAATGGTCTTTTTGGAAAAACCTCATTCTTTATTCAAGTTTTTTTCGTACCTTTGCACACGAAATCAATAGACTAGAATTTCAAACAGACTGGATATTAATATGTATTTAAAATAAGGTATAAGATATGAAATCTCACATTAAAATGTATCTACTTGTCTGTATCGCCGCCCTGCTCCTTACGGGCTGCGATACCGTATTCGATGTTCACCCTTACGATGTTCGCGTAAAGGGCGAAACCAATCTGAATGCCAAGAACATACAGAAGATAGAGCAGACGGTGAAGAGCAAGGATACCATCCGGTTTGCCGTGATCAGCGACAGTCACCAGTGGCTCGACGACCTGCAGAAGGCGGTTAATGACATCAACAGCCGCCAAGACAGCATCGACTTCGTAATCCACTGCGGCGACATCTCCGACTTCGGCGCTACCCGCGAAATGAAGTGGACACGAGAAAAAATGCTGAAACTCAAGATGCCTTCGGTGGTACTGCTGGGCAACCACGACTGTCTGGGCACGGGCAACCAGACCTACGAGGCCATCTACGGCAATCCCGACTTCAGCTTCATCGCCGGAAAGGTAAAGTTCGTTTGCCTCAACACCAATGCCATCGAGTATGACTACTCCCGTCCGGTGCCTAACTTCGACTTCATGGAGGCGGAACGCTCTGCCGATTCGCTCGACTTCGACCGCACCGTGGTGTGCATGCATGCACCTCCCTACTCCGAGCAGTTTAACAACAACGTAGCGAAGGTATTCAATTATTACATCCACGATTTTCCTCGCCTGCTGTTCTGCCTGGACGGTCACGGTCATCATACCAAGACGGAAGACCTTTACAACAACGGCACCCTGTTCTATATGGCAAGCAGCGTACACTTCCGTCAATATTACATTTTCACCATCACACCAAAGGATTATCATGTTGAAGTCATCGATTTTTAAGTTCAGTATATGGGCGCTCCTCCTGCTATCGGCAAGCACAACGGCAAGCGCCGGCGAGGAGGGGTTAGGAAAGGAAAATTTAGGAAAGGAGAGTTCAGGAAAGGAGAGTTCAGAAGAAGATTCACTCACCCGATACGACAGGCACATCCTCCGCTATCGCAAACACTGGGATGTGCTGATGCCTACGCAGAGCGTGATACAGACCTGCGGCAACATGGGTATCATCTCGCTGGGTATCGGATGGGACTACGGCAAGCGAAGCCAGTGGGAGACGCATCTACTCTTCGGCATCGTTCCGAAATATGATTCGGATGAAGTAAAAATGACTATCACGCTAAAGGAGAACTTCATTCCCTGGCGAAAGGACTGGGGAAAGGGATGGCAGTTTGAACCCCTGGAATGCACGCTGTACCTGAACACGGTGCTAGGTCACGATTTCTGGACAAAGCAGCCTACCAAATACGAGAGCGGATATTATCCCTTCTCTACCCGAATCCGCCCGAATCTGGGATTTGGCGAACGGTTTACGTATCAGATTCCGAACAACAGGCGCAAGCGCGTGAAGAGCCTCACGCTCTTCTATGAGTTGAGTACGAATGATATCTATTTCATGCGATTCTACCGCAACGGCAATGCCGGTTTCTGGGATGTCTTCGGACTGTCGTTTGGCGCAAAAATGCAGATACTCTAAGTTATTTTAAAAGAAAAAAGATGGAAACAGAAGAGATTGTCCATAAGCTGGAGGCGAAGGGCATCAAGCCCACCTCCAACCGCATACTGGTGATGAAGACGCTGGCGAATGAGCAGAATCCGCTGAGTCTGAAGGATTTGGAGCAGAAGATGGTATCGATGGATAAGTCGAGCATCTTCCGCACGCTGACGCTCTTTCTGGAGCATGATGCCGTTCATGCTTTCGAGGATGGAAGAGGGGTATTGAACTACGAACTGTGTGAGGAGGAGGGAGAGTGTGATCATCATGATGGTCATATTCATTTCTACTGCGAATCGTGCCACCGTTCGTTCTGCATGGAGGATATTCATATTCCGAGTTTCGAATTGCCGGAGGGTTTCTATCCTCACTCCGTCTCCTTCGTCATCAAGGGAGAATGCCCTGAGTGTAGGAAGAGGCATCGCTGAAAGCAATGCATATTCAAAAGAATAGGCATCGCTGAAAGCAATGCCTATTACAAAAAAAAGCTCCGAAGAAAGATGAACTTCTTCGGAGCTTTTTGTACACCCTTAGGGATTCGAACCCTAGACCCACTGATTAAGAGTCAGTTGCTCTACCAACTGAGCTAAGGGTGCAGCAAGCTTGGCATTCGAGTTATTTCTCAAAAGCGGGTGCAAAGGTACAGCTTTTTTCTGATACCACCAAATTTTTCGGCAACTTTTTTCTTTTTTATGCGCATTTTTCTGATTTTCCATACATTTTCAAGAGAAAAAGTGTATCTTTGCAGCCACTTATACATTATTTATATAGAGCATCAAAGAACATAAGAGAATATGAACGGAATATACACTATCCTGCTCCTCGTGCTGAGCAACATCTTCATGACGCTCGCATGGTATGGACATCTCAAACTCCAGCAGACGGGCACCAGCAGCAACTGGCCGCTCATCGGAGTCATCGCCTTCAGTTGGGCGATAGCCTTCTTCGAATACTGCTGTCAGGTACCAGCCAACCGTATCGGATTCATCGACAACGGTGGTCCATTCAATCTGGTACAGCTCAAAGTGATACAAGAGTGCGTATCGCTCATCGTCTTCGCCATCATCGCCAACATCCTCTTCCAGGGGCAGGGCCTGCATTGGAATCACTTTGCCGCATTCGTATGCCTCATCGCTGCCGTCTATTTCGTCTTTATGAAATAGATGAAGGTTACTCACAGAGAAGAACAATTATAACAACATAAAATAAAATAATAACCGACAATGGAAAAGAAATTACGTGTTGCTTCCCTCTGCGTGCAGGGAGGCTATGAGCCGAAAAACGGCGAGCCGATAGAAGTGCCTATCTATCAGAGTACTACATTCAAATACGACAACTCTGAGGAGATGGCGATGCTCTTCGACCTGAAGAAGGAGGGTTACTTCTATACCCGACTCCAGAACCCTACCAACGACGCCGTGGCTAAGAAAATCGCTCAGCTCGAAGGGGGCGTGGGCGCCGTATTGACCTCAAGCGGTCAGGCTGCCAACTTCTATGCCGTGTTCAACATCTGCGAGGCTGGCGACCACATCGTTACCTCCAACGAAATCTACGGCGGCACCTTCAACCTCTTTGGTGTTACCCTGAAGAAGCTCGGCATCGAGTGCACCTTCGTAAACCCTAACGCCAGCGAGGAGGAAATCCAGAAGGCTTTCCGCCCTAACACCAAGGTAGTGTTCGGCGAAACCATCAGCAACCCTGGCTGTGCCGTGCTCGACATTGAGAAGTTCGCCCGCATCGCTCACAAAAACGGCGTGCCTCTCATCGTAGATAACACCTTCGCCACACCTATCAACTGCCGCCCATTCGAGTGGGGTGCCGACATCGTTACACACTCTACCACCAAGTACATGGACGGTACTGCATCACAGGTAGGCGGCGTAGTAGTGGATAGCGGCAACTTCGACTGGATGGCGAATGCCGAGAAATTCCCTGGTCTCTGCACACCGGACGAGAGCTACCACGGACTCACCTACGTGAAGGCTTTCGGCAAGATGGGATACACCACCAAGCTCGTGGCACAGTTGATGCGCGATCTGGGTTCCATCCCTGCACCGATGAACTCATTCATCCTCAACCTTGGTCTTCAGAGCCTGCACCTGCGCATGCGCCAGCATTGCGAGAATGCACAGAAGGTGGCTGAGTTCCTGCAGAATGATGAGCGTGTGGCTTGGGTTCACTATAGCGGACTGAAGGGCGACGAGTATTACGATCTTGCCCAGAAGTACATGCCAAACGGCACCTGCGGCGTCATCGCCTTCGGATTGAAGGGTGACCGTGAGACAGCCATCAAGTTCATGGATTCGCTGGATATGATCAACATCGTGACTCATGTGGCAGATGCCCGCACCTGCGTGCTCCACCCAGCCAGCCATACCCATCGCCAGCTGTCGGATGAGCAGTTGAAGGAGGCAGGCGTTGCCCCAGACCTGATCCGATTGTCAGTAGGTATCGAGGATGTAGAGGATATTCTGGATGACATCAAGCAGGCATTGGATAAAATCTAGAATCGAGTAGGAGGTAAACACTAATCATAGGTGTTTATCTCCTATTTTCATG
>UQWP01000114.1 GCA_900544825.1 uncultured Prevotella sp.
GAAAATTATAGATAGAAAAAGGGTGCGTCATGGACTTATGACACACCCTCTTTTCTTTTGATAATAGTCTAAATAATCATACTGATGTTAATTTTTATACTGAATGCAGATAGACTGCACAATTTTAGTGTATCTTTGCACTGAAATGGTGACTTACATAGCAAATAAACGTCAAGTTAAATACACATTTCCGTCTGCTTCATTAAGCAGGCGTATTTCAAATTTATTCATAAACAAAAAGTAATATGAGTCAGAAGAACAATTCCTCTGTGCTCTCTCTTTTTGTGTTTACAATGCTCAAATCATTGTCCAAAACAAGAGATTGAGCTTTCCAAAGATGAGCTTTGGACACTCTATCGTGCTGCTTACGAGCAGTACAAGTCGGAAATCCTTAATGATGGCAAGTTGTATGACAGATATGTCAACGACTTTGTTAGCTATCACCTGCCGGTCTTCTCTTCCGAGGAGCTGATCGTCCGCAACCATTTCAAGCATGTATTCAGCTTGTATGAGTTGCTTACCACCAGAAAAGACCTTGTCACCAAGTACTTCACCAAGTCCTCATTTGAGAAAGGAGACTTTGAGACAATGGTTTATGAGTTCAACCACATGGAAGTTGTGGTTGAAAGCCCTCGCATTCTTGCTTCATTCACTACAGAACAGATTCGACTCATTACGAAATTCGCCAATGAGTCGAATTTCTTTGTAGATGGTATCGATGAAGAAACGATGGACGGATTCTTCAAATGCGAGTTGGATGAATCTCTGGTTGTAGTCAACATGCGACAGGTTCTTCAATTGCTGTATGCTTTGTCTATCGAGAAGATGATTCCCCACAACTGGGTATCACTTATTGCGGACAATCAGCTGCTCACCCCTAAGAGTACGGGAAAGGCATCCAAGCGAGGTGCTATCAGCAGCCGACTTAGTGAACTGAAATCTTCATCAGCAAAGTTCCCAAGTGGGGAGTTTCTGGATTTTGCAAAACAACTGAAAAGAAAAATCTCCTTACATCCCCCCTGACACTTCCGAGTGTCAGGAGTAAGGTCAGTTGTATTAGATTCTATTGGGGTAATTTTGCCCCCGAATCGATTCAGTTTCGGGGGTAGCCCCCTTATTGTCTAACATTAAAAGTAATTAGAAAATGGGAAATAGTAAAATTGACATGAACATACTTGCCAAGAGAGTAGAACTTTTGGAAATGAGAGTAAAGGAACTCACTTCGGTAGAACCTGAGGCACTTAACGAGCGTCTTTCAAAGATTGAGGAAAGATATTTCTCAAACAAAGAGATGCTCACCACCACCGAGGTAGCGGAGTATCTTGGCGTTTCTCAGTCTCAGATATACAAGCTCACCATGAACATGGAGATTCCTCACTACAAGCCACAGGGCAAAACCATCTATTTCGACAAGAAGGAGCTTTTGAAATGGATGCGCAACAACCATATCACCCCGGCACGAAAGGACAGTGCCAACAAATAGAGAAGCGTTATGAAAGACAGAAAGAAAAACGAGACCAGAGTTTATTCTGATGTCCAACTGACGGCTCTCTTGGAAAAGTCTGAGATAGTGATTGATCCCTCAAAGTGTAGAAATCAAAATGAAAGAAGCAATGGCAAGAGGAAGAAACAGTAAAAGTGAAAAAGAAGAGTCTGCAGCAGGTTCCCTGGAAGTAGGCATGCTGTGCAAGAGCGCTTTCAACGACAGTGAACAGGAAAGCTATCTCAGGCAAGGAGAGATAAAAGCTTCAGAAAAACCGCCCGTACCACCCCAGGTGTTATGGGTCGGTGACTGTACCATTGCCACTTTCGGAAATTTCAGTGCATCAACAGGTAAGGCAAAGAGCAAAAAGACGTTCAACATCACGGCGATGGTAGCAGCTGCGTTAACCAATTCCACGGTACTCAACTACCGGGCAAGTTTTCCAGAAGGAAAAAGACAGATCCTCTATTTCGATACGGAGCAGAGTCGCTATCATTCCCACAATGTTGTTGAGCGAATCTACCGACTGGCAGGACTCAGCCTTAACAAGGAAGACAAGCGCATCAAATTCTATGGACTAAGGGAGTTCACTCCTACTCTCCGCATAGCCCTCATAGATTATGCGCTAAGAACATTTGATGGTGTGGGACTTGTCATTATCGATGGTTTGAGAGATCTCATGTACGACATCAACAATGCCAAGGAGTCTACAGACGTAATGACGATGCTGATGGCATGGACGAGCAAGTATGATCTGCATATCCATTGCGTGCTCCACCTTAACAAAAATGACAACAACACTCGTGGCCATATTGGTACTGAGTTGGAGAATAAGGCAGAAACGGTGCTGATTATCAGCAAGAACAAGCAGGATGCCAATATCAGTGAGGTAAGACCCATGCACATGCGAGACAAAGAGTTTTCGAGCTGGGCATTCCACATTGACGATAACTCTCTGCCTGTCCTTGATGTCGGTTATCACGTCACCGTTGTCAAGCCCAAAGATAAGCCGCTCACCTCTCTGCCTGACGATGTTCATACGATGGTACTTCAAAAGATTTTCTCCAAGAGTACCCCACAGAGATACGTCGATTTGGTAAAGGCTCTGGGTGAAGCTTATGCAGAAGAAGGTTACAAGCGTGGTGATAATGCCGTGAAGGAGATGCTAAAGATTTTCAATGAACGAAAGTTGATAACAAAAGAGAAAGACGGCTACCATTATCACCCTACTCTGTTTCCGTCCAAGTGAGTTTATAAGTTTAAGTTTAACCGGGTATATATATATTAAACTAATATGTGCCCATAATATATGTAACAGCATGACTATAGAAGAAATCAAATCAGTCAGCATTGTGCAGTTCCTTGAATCACTGGGCTATCATCATGTCTATATATTAAAGGAGAACTATTGGTATCTGACTCCTTTTAGGACTGAGGCATCGCCTTCATTCAATGTCAGTCCCAAGAAGAATCTATGGAATGACTTTGGAGCTGGCGAAGGTGGCAATCTCATCAACCTGGTTCAGAAGATGAATCCTTCCTGGAACAATCATGAAGTTCTGACCTATCTGGAGCAGAAGATAAAGGAGCATCATCTTCAATATTCAGAGGATTATGAAGCCCAAAGGAAGGAAGATGAGAGAAAGGAAGCTTGGAAGCAAGACCAGGCTGCCCAGCGAGAGAAGGCAAATGAAGCCAACACCATCATTGAGCGTATCGTAGGCCTCAGTCATCCTTATCTCAGAGACTACATTTTGCAGAGACGCATAGACTATGACATTGCCAAAGAGTATTGCAAGGAAGTACATTATCGTATCTATGACAAGAGTTACTATGCCATAGCCTTCGAGAATATCGAGGGCGGAATGGAAGCAAGAAACAAATACTGCAAACGAAGCATTGGCAAAAAGTCCATTTCAATCATCAGGCCAAACAACAAGCCACACAAAGAATGCTGCATCTTTGAAGGTTTCTTTGATATGCTGACATATGCCAGTATCAAGAAATGGATAACAGACAATGAGATTTGCCTGCCACATGAATGCGACTACCTCGTTCTCAACTCTGTCAGTAACATCAAGGTTCTGCTGCCATACCTGCAGGAATACACTCTGATACATTGTTATCTGGACAATGATGATGCAGGTGCAAAGACTGTAGGGAAGATAAAAGTTGCTTATCAGGATAAGGTAGTAGATGAATCCCATCGATATGTCAACTACAAAGATATTAATGATGTAATCAATGGTATCATCAAACCACCCAAATAGTGTCCCAAATGCCATATCACTGACCAATCAGGAGGTTCTCTTTCGAGAGGGTCTCCTTTTTTGTTTTATATGCCCTCTTGTTATTTTATAGTATGATTATTGAAATATTATCATACTTCTTTTATAATCTGTGTTAAGACTGAAACGGTTTTAGCTCTGTTTTTTCATTTATCGCACAAATATATGTTCCTTTGCACTGTTTTTGGGAAATACGCCGACTCGTCGGATGTAAGTTCCGAGTATGATAACAATAAAAATAACAAATAAAATTCAGATTGAAAATGTCAGGATTCGTAATTTTTGCGCTCATCCTCACTTTTGTGTATGTAGTGTACTTTGCAGTAATGATCACATTAGACCTACATGGAAAGAAGGATGAAAAGAAAACAGAAGAAGAGACCTATGATGTAGGTGATTTGACCAATGAGGAACAGCCAGTTGCAATCGAAGAACGCAACGAGGGTCCTGACGAGGGTGACATGACCTTCATAGAGCAAATCACGGATGATGGACTCAGAGTTGTCAACCCGACAGGAAACGTGCCATATCCGCAACCTCCTTCTGATGAAGAGCAATCGCAACAGCCACAGTCACATACCGTGACCAGCGAAGAACTCAATGAGAAAAACGATGAGATTTTGGAGCACATAGATCCAGTGCCACAATGCAGTTACCTCTCAGATGAGTTTATGCAAAATCTCAACAATAAGCACAACACCCGAAAAATAGAAAAGAAGAATGCCAGAGATAAGCTGTAAACACAATCTTTTGTTTGCCATAATGTTAATAGGTGTCATGCTCTTCCAGCCAATGTTGGCATCAGCCAAATGCGGAGGTGTCGATTATAGCTGGGGAGCAGACGCACTGAGCAATGCTCATGACTTTACGGTAACAATGATGCTCTATGTAGTCTATCTGGTGTATGCCATAGCAGCCATCGTAGCCATCATAGGAGCTTTGCAAATCTATATAAAGATGAATACGGGCGAAGGTGACGTAACCAAATCCATCATGATGCTGATTGGTGCCTGCCTTTTCATGATAAGAGCAACTATCCTGTTCCCTGCATTCTTCGGTTATAATATTGTATAAGGTAAAAAAGATAGGATAACAAAACATCTCAACCTGCAGGAGAGATAAATGAGTGTAATTTTTTTAAGTAACATCAAAAGAAATCAAATGAAGAAAATCAAGAATTTCGCTAAAAAACTTTTCAGTGCCAAGCGTATGAAGACGCTCGCCATGCTCCTTTTCTGTGGAACATTGGCGACCTATGCACAGAACGCAGCTGGTGATTACACAGCCGGAACAGATGCCCTCGCAACTGTGACGGAGGAGATTGCCAAGTATGTACCTTTTGTGGTTAAGCTCTGCTACGCCATTGCCGGTGTAGTTGCCGTTGTGGGTGCTATCAGCGTTTACATCGCTATGAACAATGAGGAGCAGGATGTCAAGAATATCTTAGTCCTACAAAATACGTTTGAAAAGACAAGAAAGCAAATGAAAGTAAATACGCTAAGTATCAATGCTTTAAGTGATAACTTGAATTTTCCGATGTTTGCTAAACTCATTCTTAAAAAGACATAAAAGACTGTTTCTTGTTTCCGTTTTGTTTCTCGTTTCTCGGTTTGTTTTCTTATCTTTACATCAGTTTTCCGAAGTAAGGGAAGAGAAAGAAAAGCAAATGTCAGCATAGGAAACCATATCTGACATGAACTTTCAACA
>UQWP01000115.1 GCA_900544825.1 uncultured Prevotella sp.
GGAAAGCTTCGACCTTGCGAAACGATCCACTACCCAGCTTAACCATTTCAACCACATCACAGAATTGCACCCTCAAAGTTAGACAAAAAATGGCGAAATACAACCCTTATAACAATACTGCAATTCTTCTTCTGAGTCAAATCCAAATCCTCTATCGTGTCATTTCGGGTCAAGGTCATTAAGGGTCATTAAGGATTTCGGGGGTTCAAAATTCTACTTCTTTTACAGTTATTGCTCCTATCGTATCATGGGTTGCTATCTTCAGAAGAAGTCCAAAGAAATCCTTCTCATCCAAGCGCCAACTTCTGCAGACTATCTTTCTGTTTGCTCCTTCTGGAAGCATATTGGTAAAAACCGGGATATGAACCATGAATCATTGTTAATCTTGCTTAAACCTGATTTTCGCAATCCCCTGATGCTCTGCAATACTTACCAACAGGTAACTATCTCACCCATTAGTGCCTTCTTGTGAGTATGAAATTCTTATCGTATCTTTGCACCCGGAAACAAGAAACAAATAGAATTTTAAAAGAAAGAATTATGGCAAATGTATTATTGATTGGTGCTACCGGTTTCGTCGGTTCAGCAGTATTGAATGAGTTAGTAAGTCGTGGTCACAAGGTGACTGCTGTGGTTCGCAACATAGAAAAACTCGCAAAGAGCGACCTCGTGGATGCGGTGAAGGAAGATGTGGCAAATGTAGATGCCATAGCCAAACTGGCTGAGGGAAAGGATGCTATCATTTCTGCCTACAACCCTGGCTGGATGAATCCTGAGATCGCTACTCTCATCACAGAGAACTATCCAAAGATTCTCGTGGCTGCCAAGAAGAGTGGCGTAGAGCGTCTGCTCATCGTCGGCGGTGCCGGCACACTGTTCTGCGCTCCTGGTCTGAGAGTTGTAGATTCGGGTGCTATCCCAGAAGAGATTATGGGTGGTGTTCGTCCGCTGGGCGATTTCTATCTCAACACATTGATGAACGAGAATGACATCGACTGGGTATTCTTCTCTCCTGCCGGTGTATTCGACCAGGAAGGAAAGAAGACAGGCAACTATCGTTTGGGCAAGGATGATCTGATTGTGGATGCAGATGGCAACAGCCACATCTCAGTTCAGGACTATGCTGATGCTATGGTCAACGAGCTGGAGAAGCCTGCTCACCACAAGGAGCGTTTCACCATCGGCTATTAATGAATTTTATGCAACGAGCATTAGATTTTCTGAAAAATCACGTGGAGATTGCTTTCGCTACCAGCGAAGGCAATCGTCCGCATATCCGCATCTTCCAAATCATGAAGATGGAGGACACTACCCTATTCTTCGCCACATCGCCCGAGAAGGAGGTGTACAGACAGCTGCTGGAGAATCCGTTTGTGGAAATTATGGCAAACGAGGGCAAGGAGTTTGTAAAGGTAAATGGCAAGGCAGACTTCGAAGTGGATGAAGAAACACAGAAGTGGATTTACGAACATAATCCGGTTCTGCCACGTCTCTATACAGCCTTCGACAAACTGGCGTATTTCAAGGTGGAAATAGCGGAAATGGATCATTACGACCTCATGCCCACACCTCCGATGTTCAAGCATTACAATATGAAGGATCATACGGTGAGCGACGGGTTTGTGGGAGAAAGATATTCAAAGAAGAAATAAAAAGAGGAAATAAAAGATGTGGATGATGAATCAAAACAAACTCCGCATGCAGAATCTTGACAAGATGTGCTGCATGCTGATGAAAGATATTGGGGAATCGTACGCCATCCCTGCTGATCTCAAAGGAAAGCAGCAGATGCTGAGAGGACTGATGAACCTGCGCTATCCGATAGCCCTGAACGCAGATTTCCTGACTCTTCAGGATAAGGAACTGCAGATGCAGCGCAAGGAGAAAGGAGAGGTTTCGGTGGGAGATATTTCCAAAGATGATCTGCCGCTTATTCTTTGGCAGGGAGACATCACCCGACTGCGAGTGGATGCGATAGTCAATGCCGCCAACAGTCAGATGCTGGGATGTTTCCAACCTCTACACAGCTGCATCGATAATGCCATCCATTCTGCTGCAGGAATTCAGTTGCGTGATATTTGCAACAGAATGATGATGAAGCAGGGACATCCGGAGGCAACGGGCAAGGCAAAGATTACTCCCGGATTCAATCTGCCTGCACGATACGTCATCCATACGGTGGGACCGATCATTCCTGATGGAGAGCCTACCCGGGAGCAATGCGCCCAACTGGCTTCGTGCTATCATGAATGTTTACAGTTGGCAGAGAGAAACGGCTTACAGTCCATTGCCTTCTGCTGCATTTTCACTGGTGTTTTCCGCTTTCCCAACCAGCTGGCTGCAGAAATCGCCGTCAGGGAAGTGAAATCGTTTATGAATCAAGCTAAATGTATCAGACATGTTATCTTCAATGTTTTCAAAGATCAAGACCGTGACATCTACTACAGACTGCTCCGGGCAGATTGCTGAAGCCCGTGAACTGATAGCCTCTGCAGAGTGCATCATCATCGGTGCCGGAGCAGGACTCTCTACGGCAGCAGGACTCAGATACGATGGTCCTGAATTCGAGCATCGCTTTGCCGACTTCATTCAGAAGTATGGCATCAGCGACCTGTATTCGTCCAGTTTTTATCCCTTCCAGACGGAGGAGGAATATTGGGCTTGCTGGGCTCGCCACATCGACTTTATCCGTTTTCGGAATGTGGCACCCCTGTATCAGCAGCTTTTCAAGCTTGTAAATCAGAAGAATTATTTTGTCATTACGACCAATGTTGACGGGCAGTTCAGGAAGGCAGGATTTGACGAAGACCGCCTCTTCGAGGTGCAGGGCGACTATGCTTATCTGCAATGTGCCAAAGGCTGCCACGACACATTATATGATAATGAGGAGCTGGTGAAGCGGATGGTGAACGCTACGGAAGACTGCAGGATTCCGTCTTCGCTGGTGCCGCATTGTCCGATAGACGGAGAGAAGATGGCTGTGCATGTGAGATGCGATGAATACTTCGTAGAAGACGAAAGCTGGCAGGCTGCCTCTGAGCGTTACTGCCAGTTTTTGGAACATGCCAGGAAGAGTCGGACGGTATTGCTGGAACTGGGTGTGGGATTCAATACGCCCTCCATCATCCGCTTTCCGTTCGAAAGGATGGCTGCGGCGTGGAAGGACACGCATCTGGTGAGAATCAACCAGGAGAACACCCAGTCCATACTTGACAATTCACGCACCATTGCTATCAGAAAAGATATTTCAGAAGTATTATAACATCATATCAACATCAGAAGCAATTCATTAATCCGGTCATTAAGGTCACGGTCATTTTCGGTCATTAAGGATTTCGGGGTTTCAAAATATCCCTCAACATCCCTCTATCTTATAAAATAAGGTTAAATCAAGTTCGCCCTGCAAACAAAATCCATCCATAAAATCACTTTTCTGAATATATTTTTGTATTTTTGCAGATAGAATGAAGAAGATATTATTCCTACATGGATTCTTCGCCACGGGCAGTTGTCCGATGGTGAGAGCCTTGAAAGAGGCGTTTGAGGGGACGGCGGTGGTTAAAGTGTTTAAGTACAAAGGATAAAATAAATATGGACAAGAATTTCGAACCAATAGAGCAGCTGTATCTTTCGCAGGCGTTTGATACGGAAAGCGATGAAGAACAGATGCTTACAGAATGTAAGATGATAGCCCGAACATACGCTCTGGCTGAGAATGCAGTTGTCTCAATGGGAGATAACCGCAGAAACTGCAGCTACTGCTATTTCGGAGGAGTGGCTGATGTGCTGGGCATTTCTCCTGAGGAACGGGTCAGCCAGCTGCCTTCGCTTTACGAGAACTTCATCTTCGACCGTTGCCACCCCGACGATCTCAGCAGGCGCCATGCAGAGGAGATTGCATTCCTGAGCTACATCGCCAGCAACTCGACTCCCCAGCACTATCGAGATTATGTACTCTCCAACTACCTTCGGGTAAAAGATGCCAGCGGAGAATACCGCTGGGTGAAGCACCGGATGATTCCGCTTGCCACCGACAAGAACGGCTGCCTGCTGCTCTGTGCCTGCATCTATACGCTGGCTACTGATGAAGACAGAAAAGCAAAATTCGCCAATACCCGAACCGGAGAGGTGCGGATATTGACGAATAAGGATTACGAAAATATACTTTCTGAGCGAGAGCTGGAAGTGCTGCGACTCATCGACCAGGGACTGCTGTCGAAAGAGATTTCAGACAATCTCTGCATCAGCATCAACACCGTGAACCGCCATCGCCAGAACATTCTCCAGAAACTGAAGGTAGATCGTGCCATCGAAGCATGCAAGCTGGCACATGTGATGGGATTACTCTAAACCAGAGATGTGATGGGGTTACTCTAACCCAGATTCTACTCTCCCATTCGGAAGTCACCCACCGTCTCGGTTGACAGGCGCAACTCAGAGAATTCACTCACACAAACTCCCTTTTGAGGAGCCTGAGAACAGATGCCCACCTTCAGATTCTTGGGATAGTTGTTGCGGTAAAGGCGAACCATCTGCCACTCCTTGCCATCCAGCGAATAATAGGAGGCGATGGTTCGTGTGTCAGAACTTATCTTATAATAGATAAAATCCTGATTCACAACCTCATGGTTGTTATCATCGCTCGTTCCCACGGTGCGCACGGTCACCACACGGTGCTTGCCACGTTCATCCTGCTCGAAGCAGAATTTCTGATAGAGAGTATCGTTGGCCATCACAATAAGATCGGCTGCATGATAGAGTCCATCAGGAGTAAAACCTGGCTTCATCTTGGCAGAGAAAGTAAACGGCTTGGTGTTGTCAACCTCCGTAAAAAGCACTTTTGCCGTATTGGCGGTCAGTTTTGCATCGTTGGGGTCGATGAACAAATCGGTTTTCTCAGGAGCAACGAAAGTGATGACACCATCCTTCTCGCTCACCTGCTTGTCGGCTTCATTAAGCATCTTAGTGAAGTGAATACCGCCAAGAGTGAGGTCACAATCCTGAAAACTCATTACAGATGTCTGAACAGAATCAGCTGAAGAGCCTTCTGCTTTCTCCTGCTTAGAGGAGTTGCTGCACGATGCTAGTAAGCATAAGGCAGCCATTGGTAAAAATGATTTGAATGTCATATTAATTGTTATTTTTGCTTATTATTTTATTCGCGATTCTATTATTTTATTTCGCGCTGCAAAGGTACGCTTTATCTGCCGTTCTGACAATAGTCATTTATAACCAATTGAAATCAGTATTTCCCTGTCAACAACATCGTTTGTATTAATGTTAAATCCGATTAAATCCAATAATTCTTGTTAAACAAATCATAAATTATCTCGTTTGTTTATACCTTTACCTCAGTTCGGGATAAGAAATAGTGCCTAAAAAAGTTGGTAATCTCCGATA
>UQWP01000116.1 GCA_900544825.1 uncultured Prevotella sp.
CCTACTATAATCGTAGATAATAATAGGGTTATGCCAAACTGACTTTTTTTGCTCATAATTGTTTGGTTTTAATTGTTATATTATGTAATTTTATAGAGATAATCAGATTCTTAATTATATAATTGTCTGACTAAGTTTATATTGATTCAATTAATGATTCTTATTGCTTAGGCTTGTTTATTTTAATAACCGGTTGCAAATTTACGATAAATTTCAATAAGTTGTCTAAAAAAAAAGTTAATAAATGCAAATGGGGCGAAAAAACATATAAAACTTGCTTTTTCGCCCTCTCTTTATCCTTTTTATATAATGTGGGGAAGTTAGAGAAGTTATCACTCCCCTTAACTTCCCTCAATTCCCTCATCAGCTGAAGAAGCTGTAGCCCCAGATGGCCTGCATCATCCTGGCACAGAGCGAGGAGAAATTCTGATAGAGCTTGGGCGACCACTTCGTCATCCCATACAGCTCCTTCTTCTCCAAAAACATCTCCTCGTTCCATTCGGTATAATCGTACTCATTGAAGTAGCGGGAGTAATCGCTCAGATTGTCTGCCGTAAAGCGGAGACGGGGATCGATGTAGCCAAACCACTCGGCACTCATCATCTGATGGGCAAAGGTGGCGAAGGTGCTCTCATGCTTGATCAGGTTGAGATGCTTCAGCACGCTCCATACGCAGAACCACTGGTTCTTCCGGGTAATCAGATTCACCATCTTGGAGATGGATTTCTTCAACTCCTCCAGATCTACCGAACGGCCATTCACCGTAAGATAGAATACCTCATTATGAAGTGACTGCTCGAACTCCTCCGGAAATTCTATGGCACGGATGCGCTGCGTGATGATCTGGTATTTAGCTACAGCATCCACGAGCTTCAGGAATTCCTCGTTCGTGAAATTCACTTTGATCAGCGAAGCACCCAACTGGCTCACATCGTCTGCACTATTGAGAAACAGCAGGAGCAGATTCTGGGGCACCAGATGCTTCAACTCCCTTCTCGCCTGGAGCCATTGATTCACATTGAGCGGTTTGCCATCGTTGTCGTACTGCAGATTGGAGAAATAGAGTTCCAGCTTTTCGCTGCTGTCCTTTTCAGAGATGTATTTCTGTATCGCCCATTCCGTTAATCGGGCTGCTTCCTCGGGTGTCATTTCTGAATTCGTAACGTGGCAGACTCTGCGGAAATGCAGCACCAGATAGCTGGCGAGGCAATAGAGGCGAATGAGATACCACAGACGTTCCTCGTATCTCACCCCCGGGAACTTCGTGATCTTATGATATTTCTGAATCATTTTCTCCGTATTCTGGATATCTTCCACCACCAGCTGTATGGATTCCTGGCTCATGCCATCCATCAGCAGCAGGTCGTGCAGCTTAGGCAGGAGCGTACTGATCTCTGAGGAGAACTTCGGGGAAGAATGTCCTTCTACCTTCTTGCCAGCCTTGACCAGGGCAAGGACTTTTTTCATGAATTTGGTAAACTGGGTGGTGATGATGAGTTCGAAGGAGGTGAAATACATCTCGTTCTGCTCCTTGCGGTGATGGGAAACATCGGTATGCTGCAAGGCGAGGTCCTGATCTGCCAGATAGCAGAGTCGGGCTGCCTTGGTACAAAGGGAGTGGATGTCGAAGGTCATCTCTTGCGAGCTGTAATCTTCCCATCCATCCATCAACACCTTGAGCATCATTGTAAAATGGTCGAGTTGACGATCGAAAACCTCGTAGCTGAATGCGGGGACTTGTTTATCTTGCTGAGTCTGTAGCATATTATATCCTATGATTCTGCTCATACAGTTTGTCACCATAAAGCGACTTTGCCAATACCTGCCATTTCAAAGCTGGCAGAGATTCCCATTGCTCTAAAAACTTTGGCTATGGTAGCAAATGTGATATTGTTTCCTTTTTCTATTCTAGAAACTTGTGATTTCTTTACTCCAATTAGTGCTCCAAGTTCCTCTTGAGTCAGATTCTTCGATTGGCGTGCTTTTTTGATAGCTTCTCCTATCAGAAAAGCATTCATGTCTGATTCATATTGATTACGCAATGGTGTACCTTCCTTACCGAGTACTTTATCTAAAGCTTCGTCTTCTGTGTAAAATTTCGTTGTTGCCATTATCTTTTGTTCTTTTCGTTAAAATATTCTCGCCTAATAGACTCTGCCTTTTGAATTTCTTTCGACGGAGTCTTTTGCGTCTTTTTGATTATACCATGGGTTGTAATAACCAATGTTTCTGCTTCTGTATCCCAAAAGGCAAAGACTCTATAAATAGAACCATTGTATTTAGTCCTAAATTCCCAAATGTCACTGCCTTTTAGTTTTTTAAAAAGCTCTGTATCTACAACATATTTGCTCTTGTTGATGTTAAACATGATTTTCTCTTTTACTTTATTTTCTAAAGAATTGAGAAATTCAATAACTTCATTAGAGTATATGATTTTAAATTTCGGTCGCTCAAACATATTCTCTTTTTTTAAATAATGCAAAAATACAGATTAGTTAGCATATATGTAAACATATACGCTTTTTTTTATTCTTTATTAACTGTAATTCGCAAAAAGTAACTACTCAGCAAATAGATTATCTGATGATTGAAAAGAAACTCTTTCTACGGCAAAACCTGAAGAAATGCGCCCGATTTTCCCACGCCTTTTCCCATACACCCTTGGGATTTTTCCCAAATGGAGCGGAATGGGCGTGGGAAAGGCGGGAAAATTTGGAAAACGACCCTACTATTGTGTATCTTTGCACCCGGAGTTGAGAAGGCTGGATAGAAGATTCAGGCGGCGGTGGATAGAAAGCTACTTTCTAAAACACCCTTCACCCTTCACCAATGAGACATAAACGTCTAATAGCTAGATGTTTATACGGGTGAAGGGTGTCGCTGACCCTTCACCCACCCTTCACCACCCTTCACCCTCTTCAAATTTGAGGATGAATCACAACATTAATTAATAATTTTAAAACCATGATTATGGAAACAAAAAGTAATTTGAAGTCATCTATGATGGCAGGTAATCAATCAGCAATCTACCAGGTAGAGAGCTTTCTGGAGGAGTTTTATCTCTTCCGCAGAAATGTTTTGAACGGAAAGACCGAGTTCTTCTGCATCAACCCTGAAGAGAAGAACTGGAAGGTGCTTACAGCCGAGGCTTTCAACTCCATCGTTCGCCGCGCCAAGAAATTGGGAATCGGCGAGAAGAAGTCGCCAAGACAGGACATCGAGGAGTACATCAAGTCGGATGCCGTTCCCGTCTTCGACCCTATCCAGGAATACATGAACAAGCTGCCGAAATGGGATGGAAAGAACCATGTGGCTGCTCTTTTCGGCAGAATTCCGGGGTTGACCAGCGAACAGCTTGGCTGGTGCGCCACCTGGTTCCGTTCGGCAGTAGCCCATTGGCTGCAGATGGACATGCTGCACGGAAATGAAGCCGTACCGGTGCTTATCGGACAGCAGGGTTGCGGAAAAAGTACCTTCGCCGTCCGACTGCTGCCCGAGGAACTTCGCCAGTATTTCCTCGACCACATCAACTTCGGCAACAAGTTTGATTCAGAAATGGCGCTCACCCATAATCTTCTGGTGAACATTGATGAGCTTGCCAACATCACCGTTGCCCAGCAGGGCAAGCTGAAGCAGACGCTTTCGAAGGTAAAGGTGAATGGTCGTCCTATCTTCGGCAAGAGTCAGGCAGACCGCAGAAGATACGCCTCTTTTCTGGCAACCACCAATGATGAGCATCCACTCTGCGATCCGACGGGAAGTCGCCGTTACCTCTGTCTTCGAGTTCCCGACGGGGAATTTATAGACAACAGTTCGGTCATCAATTATGACCAGCTCTATGCACAAATGATGTATGAGCTTCGGGATAAGGAGACCCCTTATTGGTTCACCAATGATGAGGTGGCTCGCATCCAGGAATTCAACCAGCCCTTCTTCAAGGTGGATGATCTGGAGACGATGATCAGCTACTGTTTCCGAATGCCGGCAGAGGAAGAGGAAGGCAAATGGATGGTGAGTTCCGAGGTTTTCGACGTGCTTCATCAGCAATATCCTATGCTGGTGGGAAATATGAGTACCAAGGTAAAAATAGGTCAAACCCTCAAGTTTATGGGATGCAAGAGCAAGCATACCAAGCACGGACAGGCCTATCAGCTCCTTGCTCTATCAGCCTGAGAGCTATTCACCTGGAGCCGTTTTTTTCGAAAAGGTGAAGGGTGGGTGAAGGGTGGGTGAAGGGCTGAGCCAACCCTTCACCTCTCGCAACCCCAGTGTTTATCGGGGTTTCAAGCGAAAAGGTGAAGGGTGAAGGGTAAAATAGAGAGCAAGGTTTTTCTATCTCCCGACGTATCGTTTCGTGCCTGGCAATGGCAAGATATTGCCCTGGTAAAGGGCAATATTGTGCCGTAGTGAGGCAAAAATAGAAAGGAGCCGCTTTATCCCACATCAGGACTATCATGACGACCTCTCAGAGACGTTCCGACATCTCGTAAGTATTATTAATAGAATAACTTTTAAAACATCACGTAAATATGAACAAGTACATTCCTTACAACATTACATGCCCATTGGCATCCTGCAGCCGTAGCAACACCTGTGCCCGCTACGCCAATTATCAGAAGGCAAAGGCTGAAGAGGCTTCCTTCATGGTCTTGAATACCGATCTTCTCCAGATAGAGGGAGAGGGTTGTCCTTACCATCTCGTTTCTGAACGTCAGCGCTGGGCAAGAGGTTTCAGTCGTCTCTGCAAATCCATCCCATCGGGCAATGCCAAATATCTGAACGTATATACCCCATTCACCCAGCGCCGTTTCTACAAGGCAAAGAATGGCGAGTTCCCTCTCAATCCTCAGATGCAGGCAGAACTCCTGGAGATTTTCAAGGAAAAAGGAGCCGACCTCAGTCTGGGATTCGACAGCTATGAGGAGCAGGATGTGCTGGTAGAGAAGTAGGCGCAGAGTAATCTGCGTCTCGTATTTCTAACTATACTTCGAAATATTTCTAACTATACTTCATAAAAAAGATAATAAAGCCTAAAATACAGACTATTATGCTACATTCTAACATAAAAACTGTATCTTTGCAAAATCTATCAGTATATTGGCTGCCTGATGGTGGCAATACGGTAGATGAAAGAATGTGGTGAATAATAACTAACTGATAATAATATGAAATCTATTAACTTGATTATCTTGTTTCTGATGGCTGTGTTGCCAACCCATGCTCGTGGCAACCTGCACAATCTGCAGCAACAGCAAGACAAGAAAAAGAAAGAGCATAAAGTAGAAATTTATGGTGACGTGAAAGATTCGTTTACCCAGGCCTATCTGAAGGCTTTTGTCACGGTGATGGACAAGGACAGCAACGTGATAGATACCATGACTACGAG
>UQWP01000117.1 GCA_900544825.1 uncultured Prevotella sp.
GAGTATATCTTCTATATAATCGCCAAAATTAATGTCATTCAACTTGCAGCTCTCAGATACTCTATTGGGGCTGACTTTGCCCTATCATCCTCTCCAAATATCCATATAGTTCATCTTCCATATTGCTATAGTTGCAATAGGGACTATCGTCGTTAAGCATATCTTCCATACGAGAATCACCCCAGGCTAACTCCAGGTCACCAAAGAGACGATGATGCTTATTGGTCAGCAACAGATGGAAATCCATTGCCTCCTTCATCTGCCAAGGAATATCTGGATGTTGGCGCAAATGACAGTACAGATGGCGCAGTACATCTAAGAATAGAACAACACTTGTCTGAACTCCACCACACCAATATGAATCAAACCATCTTTCATTTTTTCTACATGCCTCACCTAAATGGTCGAACAAACAGAAAATTAAAGAAATGGCTTCCTGATATTGCTTGTTGCGGATATATTCATGTACATTATGAATGAATGGGAACAGACTTCGGGATACTTCCCGCTCTTCTTCATGAACTATTGCAGCATCAAAAGCGGCAGAAACTTCGGCTTGATGATCTGACTCAAACTTATTCCATTTACAACTACACCATTTCTTGATGCGTTCCATCGCTGGTCGATATTCCTTATAGCCTCGCTCCTTCCACTCTTCCAGGATATCAAAAACCATCTGATTCAAATCATATGGAGTGGTCTTGCAGTCATTGCGATACCAATCGTTATAGCATTCGTAGTAGCCATCCACAAACCATTCATCACGGAACCAGAAATGACAATCCTCCATGTAGTTCATCTCAAAAAGGAGATGAAGATACTTGAGCTGGTCTATATCCAGGCCATCCAATTTTGATTTCAGGTCTCTAAGATAAAAACGAGATTGAGCAGGTTTTGATTTAGCAGCCTCCACGTTCGCTTTAGCCACAGCATATCGCTGCTCGATATAGGGAGCAAAAGCCCCACTTATCTCATCCAGCATCACAAATCCATCCTTGCCTCTGTTTGTATTATTGACCACTACCCAAACCATACATTTCAAATGGTGATATTTGAGCAAGTGACGTTTCCAAAGAACATTTCCCTTGCCAACTGATATGATATCGTGAGCAAGGACTATTTCCTCATCATCTAATATCGATACCATTTCTTCGGGATGTGATACGACATAGGATGATATATAGTCTGCCATCTTCTCCTTCGACCAAGACATTGGAATCTTCAAGGCTATATCTTGTCCAATAACCACAAGATTGTCTTTCGAAAGGATCTGTAAACAAGAAGAATATCTCTTCGTTGTATCATACGTTGAAGAATGGAATGTAATATAGTAACGGGTAGCCATTTTTTATTATTTTGTTCCTCATTGCAGTATCGCTCTGCACTAGTCGCCACTCGAATGAGGAGTTTTTCGAATCACCCCGTCCCTCTTTAGCCAAAGAGGGCTCCACTTTCTCCCCAAGCCCCTCTTCCTCAGGAAGCGGGGATGTAACCGCCCTCCGGTGCTCGGAACCGCTACGCTATAGGGTTGGCGGACCATCAAAGGTCTTCGCCAGGTTTTGCGGGATGGGACCGCATGGGGCTATGGGATGACCGCAGGAATCAGCGTTTACGTCCTTTACAAAATTAGCGGCTACACCACCTTTATTGATTTAAAATGTCCAACAACTCAGCAGGAGTATAAACGGGTAAAGAAGAATTTGAAAAATCCTTCTTGTTACGAGTTACAATACAATCTCCCTCAGCTCGCAAAGCTGTGGCATTCTGAGTTGCATCTTCATAATCCTTCCAATCAGAAGAGAGCATTTCAATTACCGTATTGCCTTGTAAGTCTAAAACATCTACAAAATTCGACAACGCCAGAAGAGCTTCTTTTACATCTTGATACTCATACTTACGAGCGACATACATGGCAGTAACATAAGACAAAGCTGACGTCATCAACTTTATGTCTCCTGTTATTCCAAGGGCAAATAGTTTATCGGCATCTTCTGAAAAGCCCTCCCGATTTGCAACGAAATCTATTAAGACATTCGTATCTATAAAAACTCTCATAATGCATATTTTTTTTCAACCAATGCATCTAAACTATTTTCATCTGCCGGTATCGGTTTGCCACCTTTTGCCTTTAATGTCTTCACATAAGACAAAGCATCTCTAAATTCATCGGTTTCTAATAGTCTTTGCTTAGGTTGTACCTTTTGCAAAAACAGAGAAATCGCCTTTTCTATTGCTGCAGTTACACTAATATTATGCAATTTAGCATAACTTTCCGCCCCTTTATATATATTGCTATCAATTGCTATTGTATTCATAATTGTATCTCCTTTTTTGAGTGCAAATATAAGAGTTTTCTTTGAAACTACCAAATTTTTAGGGGAGATTTTGCTTTGTGCGATACCAACCTCTCAATTCTCTTTCGTTGAAAACTGCATTGCTGGGCCGTGCGGCTCCACCTGGATTAGAAGGAGGTAACCGCACTTAGTGCTATTTTTGCCCCACCTGTCCCTCCCCAGCGGGAGGGTCCTTACCCTATTTTTGCGGGATGGGACCGCTGGGGGACGACTTACTTCAAGCAGGGAAATCTGCGTTATCTGCGCAATCTGCGTGACTTAACTCTCAGCCTCACACAAATCTAAATCTGTGTGAATCTGTGAAATCTGTGGGACTATTTCTTCCTTCTGGCCTTGGCTTCTTTCAGGGTGATGATTCTACCTGGATGTTCTGGATCCCATACGGCAGCACCTCCATGCTTGAAATAGTCCCAAAGGATGATGAGGAGGGCTATGACAGAGAGAACTCCGAAAAGGATTAATATAAGTAATAACATCTTTTCTTATTTTAAATTTTAAATGTAAAATGTTTAATTTTTATCTAGGGCAGCATACTTTGAGTGCTGGCTCTTGTACTCTGGTACTATCTCCTTCATCTTCTTCACTACTGCCATGTCATCGTAGGTGAAGGAGAGCTGGTAGAGGTCTTCCTCATTCTTGCGTGCCAACTCGTATGGATACTCACGAACCTTGGCTACCATAATCTTTGGATGATGGGTTGGAACGGTCGCCTCCTTGTCGTTCAGAACTTCCTCGAAGAGTTTCTCACCATCTCGGAGTCCAACGTACTTGATGTCGATGCCATCTACTCCCGAAAGGGCTATCATACGCTTTGCCAGGTCGGCGATGCGGACTGGCTTGCCCATATCGAAGACGAAAATCTCGCCTCCCTTACCCATGGTTCCAGCCTCCAATACCAACTTGCAGGCTTCAGGGATAAGCATGAAGAAACGGATGATGTCGGGATGGGTAACGGTGATAGGACCGCTCATCGCAATCTGTTTTTTGAAGATTGGGATAACGGAACCGTTACTTCCCAAGACATTGCCGAATCTTGTGGTAACAAACTGGGTAACGCCCTTTACCTCGCCATCCACAATCGCCTTGTTCAATGCCTGGCAGTAGATCTCGCAGATTCGCTTGCTGCAGCCCATCACGTTGGTTGGATTCACAGCCTTATCGGTAGAGATCATCACAAACTTCTTGGTGCCGTACTTCACAGCCATATCGGCTATCACGCGCGTACCATATATATTATTCTGCACTGCCTCTGATGGGTTGTCCTCCATCATCGGTACATGCTTATAGGCTGCGGCATGGAATACATAGTCTGGATGATACTCTGAGAAGATGCGCTCCATACGGGTGGCATTGGTGATGCTGGTTACGATGGTTTCGCAAGGAATATCAGCATAGTTCTTGTTCATGAAGAGGCGGACATCGTGCATTGGGGTCTCAGCCTCATCAACGAGAATCAGACGCTGTGGCTTATAGATGGCAATCTGCTTCACCATCTCGGAACCGATACTGCCGGCTGCTCCCGTAATCAGAATGGTGCGACCGCTGAGGAGCTTTCCGATCGCATTCATATCCACTTCGATTTTGTCTCGTGGAAGAAGGTCTTCGATATCTACCTCGTGCATCATCTGATGACGGAGGTTTGACTTGCCGTCCCAGCTCTGTGCCTTCGGCATCATCATAATCTTGATGCCTTCTGCGGTAAGCTTGTCAATCATATCCTGCTTCTCCAGGAACTTCTCTGTAACCAGAGGGCTTACGAAGAGGGTCTTGACATTCAGCTTATGCATGATACCTATTAATGCTTCATCGTATGAATAGACTTCGCATCCCAACAGGAATCGACCTTTTATATCTGTTTCTGACGTAGCAAACCCTTTCACTACATACTGCGATGGATGATCATTACGCATAGACTTTGCCAAGGAGATACCACCCTCTCTTACTCCGAGTATGAAAACCGGAGTCTTGGTGTCGGCTGAGAAACTGGAGTCATACATATACTTCACGAGGATTCGCATCGTCCACATCTCTATCATGGAGATGAAGAGCATGACGACAATAGCCTCCGTGGTAAGCTCACAGCGGATACTGTCTGGCACCACCATGAGAAGAATGCTGTTCAGAATGAAACCGACGACGAGGGCTCCGGAAATGCGAAGCAGGTCAACGAATGACGAGTAGCGCATGATACCGGAATAGGTATGGAAGATTCGCATGCCGACCACGAAGAGTGGCAGGGAACAAATGAACATGAGGAGATAGTTCCAGAAATGGGAAGCTATCAGCTCGCCTCCTTCTGCGATATAGGTCGCAATCATTCCAGCCACTACGATAGCGATGCTATCGAGTGCCATGATGCACCAATATGGCAGTGTAGCCTTAGAAAAATACCAATTCGTCAGTTTGTTTGCAAAAAGGGATACTTTAAGCTGATACAGCATCCCTGAGAATGGCTTCTTTTCTGAACCATTCTGATCTAATTTATCACTCATAAAATAATATAAATTAATCTTTATTCTAAATATATTAATGGGTATATATCTACGTTTTCTTTTTTAATGCAACAAGATCATTCTACAACTCAATCTTCTTCAACGACTTCGAGTAAATTTCTACTTATCGTAAGTGTTGCACCACTGATATACTTGATTTCGCTGCCGATGACGGCTTTCTTGCCATTATAGCTCTGTACGTATGCTTCCACAC
>UQWP01000118.1 GCA_900544825.1 uncultured Prevotella sp.
GAAAATTATAGATAGAAAAAGGGTGCGTCATGGACTTATGACACACCCTCTTTTTGTTTATTTTCCTTTTTATTTATTCTTTACGATATCCAATGTCATTTTGCCAACCCAGATGGCGCCCTTGCCGTTCTGATCTACAGGCACCTGCTTGCCATCAAGATCTGTTCTGTACTTCAGCGTCTGGAAGAGGCTGTGGCTGTGACCTCCCAATACCAGGTCGATGTTGCGGGATGAGGCAATCACCTCTGTATCATCCGTGCCGTCAATATTCCAGCCCAGATGAGAGATGCAGATGATGACATCACACTTCTCCTTCTTCTTCAGAATCTCCGTCATCTCGTTCGCCTTCTGGATAGGATCCAGGTACTGGATGCAACCGTAATTCTTCTCGCTCACCAAACCGGCTAGCTGCGGAGCCAGTCCGAAGACGCCAATCTTGAGTCCCTTGCGATGCAATATCACGTATGGCTTCACGATATCCGCCAGCTCGGTGCCGGTGAAATCGTAGTTGGCACAAACAATCGGGAACTTCGCCATCCTGAAAAGACGCACCATATTGTCCATGCCGTAATCGAACTCATGGTTGCCGATGGTGGCTGCATCATACTTCATCTCGTTCATCAATCCCACTTCTACATCGCCCTTGAAGAGTGAATAGTAAGGAGATCCCTGAGAGAAATCGCCACTGTCGAAGAGCAGGAGATCAGGATTCTGACTGCGCTCCTGCTTGATCATTGCCACTCGGCGGAGGTAGCCTCCACGGTTGGCGATGGCTGTATCTGCGAGATTCGGATTATAAGGCATCACGCAGGAGTGGGTATCGTTGGTATGGAGCACCACGAGCTGCTTCACTACCTTTGGAGCCTTCTGCGCCTTTGCCTCCTTCTTGGCCTTTGAATCCTTCAGGACTTTAGCCTGTACTGTTGCCGGCTGCAGCGTGAATGATGCCAGCGCCAGCGCTATATATAATAATGTATGTTTCATTTTCTATACTTTTTTTATTTATCTACTACGCAGCGGCCTTCTATTCTTGATTCCACTACCTTGCCCTGTGCCTTCATCTCACGGAGATAGTCCATGATGATGTAGCGCACATTGTTCTCCTTCGCCTTAGGAGCCACCACATCGGTACCGCTCTTGAAGGCTACAAGCTGGTCGTTGCCCTCGGCAAGATAATCGAGGGTAGCTATGCGATAGCTCTTGGCTGGGTCGATAGGTTCGCCGTTCAGGGTTGCGCTCTTCAGCTTGCCGTCGCGGGTGATGACCATTCTTACGGCATGGCTCACTCCCTCGCCGCCACGGTGGGCTATCTGCTGGAAGAGTTCGAGCACCTTCTCGCCGGTAAGCGTGAGGAAACAGATCTTGTTCTCGAAAGGAGCCACCTCGCTCACATCGCCTACGTTGATATCGCCCTTGGCAAAGTCGGCACGGATGCCGCCCATGTTATACACCGAGAAGACGGGCTGCTCATTAAACTGTCTGCCACCCCATACCAGGATATCAGAAAGCAGGTTACTCAACTCACTCTCAGGACGATGGCGGGTCATATTATGTGCTACGGATCCCACTACAGGACCCATGATGCTGTCCACCTTGTGCTGATAAGGGGCGATGAACTTCGCAGCCTCAGCATCCGGCTGGGCATCCCATTTCCGGTCTATCAAAATACGGGTTCTCTCCACCTTTGCCACCTTGAATTTCTGGGCAAAGGCAGGGCTTGCCATCAGCATCAGAGCCATGGAGGCAAGCATCATCTGCATACTATTCTTTTTCTTCATACCTTTTACAATATTCTGTTTTCGGGATGCAAAGATACAAAATAAATCGGCTAAAAAAGCGAAAACGGCGAGAAAAATCCATTTCATTAGTAAAGAAAATAAAAAAAGATGGGGAAAAAGAGAAGAAACCCGCTGAAAATTTGCGAGATACGAGAAAAAGTAGTAACTTTGCACCCGCTTTTCGGCGTAACCGCTGTTGTCTGGGCAGAAGTGTTGCTCGACCATGTTGCGTTGGAACGACAAACAATTTTTAATTTTATACAAAAAATGGATTTGATTAAAGTTGCTGAAGAAGCATTTGCAACCGGCAAGAAGTTCCCTGAGTTCAAGGCAGGTGACACTATCACAGTCGCTTACAAAATCGTCGAGGGTACTAAGGAGCGTATCCAGCTCTATCGTGGTGTAGTTATCAAGATCTCTGGTCATGGTGACAAGAAGCGTTTCACAGTTCGTAAGATGTCAGGTACTGTAGGTGTAGAGCGTATCTTCCCTATCGAGTCACCAGCTATCGATTCTATCGAGGTGAACAAGCACGGTAAGGTACGTCGCGCTAAGTTGTACTACTTGCGTAAGCTCACAGGTAAGAAGGCTCGTATCGCTGAGAAGAAGACCATCGCTAAGAGCGCTGAGTAATTTTCTTAGTTACCTATTAAAAATTAGAATCAGAAAAAGGGCATCCGATCTCACGATTGGATGCCCTTTCTGCATTTCCGGCTACCTGATATCTTAACAAAATGCTCATCACACCTGACGGGCGGATGAGGTAGAGTTCCATGCGAACAACGATCTAGTCTTATGATATTCCCCGGCCAAAGGGAATTATCAGAAACAATCTTAACTGTAAAAATCCAAAACTTTATTCCCCGGCGCTGTAATTGGTAAGCCCGTCATCGGTGCCGTGCAATGCGCCCTGCAGATCAGCCCAGCTCTGAAATCCGGCAAGCAATGCCAGACGGTTGAGTGTCTGCTGAGAAGGTTTCTCCTTTCCTTTCAATATTTCCCACACCTTGTGCAGCAACTTGTTGTTTCTATGCTTCTCTTCGTGCTGCAGGTGTTCCTTGCCTAGCTTCTTCTCCAAAGCTACAGCGAGGATTTTCAAATCATTTTTCATTGTGATTTTCCTTCCTCAAATTCTCAATTCCTTTAATTTCTCAAATTTTCATTTTTCATTTCTAACTGCGGACAAAAGTACACAATATTTTTGAAACGGAGTCATGTTTGGGAGATTATTTTTGAATTTCGCCCGAAAAAAATGGTTTTCTCATATTTTTTTTGTAATTTTGCAACCAAATTCTAAATACATTTCTTAATTAAGATGAAAGAATTAGCACTTAAGTACGGATGCAATCCGAATCAGAAGCCTTCTCGCATCTATATGGATGACGGAAGGGAACTGCCTATCGAAGTTATCAACGGCCGTCCTGGCTACATCAACTTCCTGGATGCTTTCAACTCTTGGCAATTGGTCAAGGAACTGAAGGCAGCTACAGGAATGCCTGCTGCCGCTAGTTTCAAACATGTTTCTCCTGCTGGTGCTGCCATCGGACTGCCTCTGAGCGACACGCTGAAGAAGATCTACTTCTGCGATGACGTGGATTTCGAGCTCTCTCCTCTGGCTTGCGCTTACGTACGTGCACGCGGTGCCGACCGTATGTGCTCTTACGGCGATTTCGTGGCACTCAGCGATGTCTGCGACGAGGCTACGGCACTCCTCATCAAGCGTGAGGTGAGCGATGGCGTGATTGCTCCAGGCTTTACTCCTGAGGCTATCAAGGTGCTGAAGGAGAAGCGCAAGGGTACCTACTGCGTCATCCAGATTGATCCTGACTACGTGCCAGCTCCTATCGAGCACAAGCAGGTATTCGGTGTTACCTTCGAGCAGGGACGCAACGAGGTGAAGCTCGATGATCCAGCTCTCTTCGAGGATATCCCTACCAAGAACAAGAACTTCACTGCAGAGGCTAAGCGCGACCTGATCATCTCGCTCATCACTCTGAAATATACTCAGAGTAACTCTGTATGCTACGTGAAGGATGGTCAGGCTATCGGTATCGGTGCCGGTCAGCAGAGCCGTATCCACTGTACCCGTCTGGCTGGTTCCAAGGCTGATGAGTGGTGGTTGCGCCAGTGCCCTAAGGTAATGAACCTGCCTTTCAAGGAGAAGATTCGCCGTGCCGACCGCGACAATACCATCAACGTCTATATCTCTGACGAGTGGGAGGATGTATTGCAGGATGGCGTATGGGAGCAGTTCTTCACAGAGAAGCCTGAGCCACTGACCCGCGAGGAGAAGAAGGCTTGGATTGCCCAGAACAAGGGTGTATCTGTAGGTAGCGATGCTTTCTTCCCATTCGGTGACAACATCGAACGTGCTCACAAGAGTGGTGTGGAATATATAGCAGAAGCAGGCGGTAGCATCCGTGACGATAATGTTATCGATACATGCGATAAGTACGGCATCGCCATGGCGTTTACTCACGTTCGCCTCTTCCATCACTAAATTAAGTGAAGAACGAAGAGTGATGAGTGAAGAATTCAACGGCTTTACTTATCATAAAGTTCAAAGTTCAAAATTCAAAGTTCAAAGTATATGAGTGATATTGACGATATTATCATGGGTGGCATGGTTTTCAAGGCCGGCGGCGGTCCGAAGAAGGACGACGACGACAAGGTGAAGACCAAGGCCAAGAAGAAGAAGTACATCACGGGTGCTCACGGCAGCGGCTCTGCCCGTCAGAAGGCAAAGTATCGCCAACAGAGAGCCAACCGTAAATCGCAGAAGAAGAAGTAATTCTTTTCTCCTGGGAAAAGATGACTGATGAATCTTCTGGGAATAATCGAGTAGGAGGTAAACACTAATCATAGGTGTTTATCTCCTATTTTCATG
>UQWP01000119.1 GCA_900544825.1 uncultured Prevotella sp.
AGTAGGAGTTTTTGCGAAAAAGGGTGCGTCATGGACTTATGACACACCCTCTTTTGCTGTTTTTATGTTTTTGCGTTTCTATGCTGTTTTTTATTTGATAATGTCTGCGGCGTAGATTCCCATTGCCTTGTATCCTGCCGGATTCGGATGGAGCCAGTCGTTGCTGGCGTATTCCCGTTTCATTCTTCTGTCATCATTCGGATCCTGAAGCAGCTTGGCGAAATCCAGGATGCCATCCACGTTCTTCGCCTGACTTCGTATCCAGTCGTTTACATAGAGGCGGGCTGCCTCATGGAAATGACTGTAATATCCTGCACCCTTGAAAGGAGTGATGGTGCCCAGATAAACCTTCATTTTCCTTGCCTTCGCCTTCTTTACCATTCCCTGGATGCTCTCGATGATCTGGCGGGCTACGGTTTCGCTGCTGCCGCTCCTGGCTGCACCGATGTCGTTGACTCCCTCGAAGATCACCACCTTCTTGACGCCACTCTGCATCAGGATGTCTCTGTCGAAACGTTCCTTGGCTAGTGCTCCGAAGCCACCCGGTACGGTTACGCGGTTGTTTCCGATGCCCAGGTTCAGTACTCCCTGATGGGTAATCTTATACTTCAGCTGCAGCATCTCCGACATCACGTCAGGCCATCTGTTCTGGGCATTATCGGTAGAGCATTTTCCGTCGGTGATGGAATTTCCGATGATGGCGATGGCGCTCATGTTGTTGCTCATCGTATAGACATCGATGCCGCTGATGTTGTACCAGTGATTCTCCCGGAATGCCTTCTCAAAGTTGGAGTGGGCATTGGTTACACCTTTCATGATATAGGAGGTGGTGCGCGAACCCATGTGTACGGTCGGAATTTCGGGAGCCGAGGTGTAGTTGATGGTGATGGCTACACGCTCCAGATTCCTGAGTTTGAACTTCAGAGCATCGCTTACAATCTGCTTGCCGGCAGGGATGACGGTCTTGTAGCTGTTGCCGAACTTGAAGTATTGCGCCGTCTTGGCATTGATGTCGAAGGAATCCTTGGCATGAGCGATGTAGATAGAGCGGATTTCTACGGGCTGCATCGAATAGATGTTGCTCAACTTGAGGCGGATCACGTCGCCTCCTATGCTAACCTTTACCACCTGGCGTACCGAACGGTTAGTCATGCAATTGTTATAGGGCATAAATGATTTGACTACAGTTTGCGGAGCTGTGGCCCAGGTGCCTACCCAGTTCTGTGCCAGCGAATAAGTTGATAGGGCACAGAATACCATTAAGAAAACTAATAATCTTTTCATCATACGTGCAAAGTTAGATAGAAAAGGCAATAAAACCAAGAAATTTAAAAACTTTTTTCATAAAACTTTGGAGATTATTGAGAAAAGTTGTACCTTTGCCCAAAATTCTAACAAAAATAATAGTCTATGCAACCAACAAAAAGTTTTGCGATTCCATTGTCGTTCATTGGAGTCATGTTTTTCTCATTGGGTTTTGCCCTGGGTATTAATTCCTTGCTGGTGCCTGTATTGCAGGGCTCGCTGGGTATTTCCAATGCTGCCTCTTATCTCATCATCGCAGCCACCTTCATTCCGTTCCTGATTTTCGGTTATCCTGCCGGACTCACCATCAAGGCTATCGGATATAAGAAGACGATGTCGCTGTCGTTTGTCATCTTCGCAGCAGCATTCTATCTCTTCATCCTTTCTGCCGATGAGAAGAGTTTCCCACTGTTCCTGCTTGCCTCTTTTGTAAGTGGTGCTGCCAATGCCTATCTTCAGGCTTCAGTCAACCCTTACATCACCATCCTGGGTCCATTGGATAGTGCAGCCAAGCGTATCAGTATGATGGGTATCTGCAACAAGCTGGCGTGGCCAATCCCATCTATGTTCATCGTATGGCTGTTGGGCAAGGATGTGCATCTTATCGGAATCGAGGATTTGTCTAAGCCTTTCTGGATCATCATCGTAGCGTTCCTGGCTTTGGGTGTTCTGGCATTCCTGGCTCCATTACCAGAGGTAAAGGCTGCCGGAGAGGATGATTCAGAGGAGGAAGAGTCTGCAGCTTGCGCTTATGCAGCTACCAAGACTTCTGTCTTTCAGTTCACTCACTTGCTTTTGGGCTGTCTGGCGCTGTTCCTGTATGTAGGTGTTGAGACGGTTTCTCTCGGAACATTGGTAGATTACGCCAACTCTCTGGGTTTGCCGGGTGCAGCTAACTATGCCTGGATTGCTCCTGTCGGTATAGTTATCGGTTACATCTGCGGTATCATCCTGATTCCTAAGTACATCAGTCAGGCAGTAGCCTTGAAGCTCTGTTCGTTCCTGGCAATTGCCGGAGCTTTGCTGGTAGTTCTTACTCCAGCCGAGATTTCCATCTATTTCATCTCATTGATGGCATTGGGTTGTTCTCTGATGTGGCCTGCTCTCTGGCCATTGGCAATGGCAGATTTGGGTAAGTTTACCAAGTCTGGTTCTTCATTGCTCATCATGGCGATGTTTGGTGGAGCCGTTCTTCCTACGCTCTATGGCAGTTTGAAGGATGCCGTAGGTGCTCAGCAGGCATATTGGCTCTGTCTCCCTTGCTTCCTCTACATTTTGTATTACAGCATCCACGGCTACAAGATCCGTTCATAGTATCGTTTCTTATCAGCTGATATCATAAAATAAGGTGTATCCTCTTTAGCCTTCGATGATGAAAGGCTAGGGGATACACCTTATTAGTATAATAAATCTAAAAATTTTTGGTTAGAACTCTACTTTCGCATATCTTTGCACTTAAAAAAAGTGGCACATGTGCCATAAATTTTAAGTAGGGGCATCTATTCGAGCCCACACGCATTTGCAGGTGATCCTTTTTTTGCAAAGATACGCTTTTCTTCTGAAAGATGCAAGGAATTTTTGGAAAATGTTTGAGGGTGAGGGAGATAAAAAGAAAATGGTGTATCCTCGCTTGCCCGATGTATGTGGCAAAAAAGAAGAACACTACTAAGCATCGCCACACCTTGTTCCGTAAAAGCGTAAGGCAACTTCTTTATATTTTGTCCTCGTCCTGCGTTCAAAGTCACAATCTGTGATTTTGAACATTCCGTTTGTAGTTATTTTTATTATCAATATTGTTTGCCATATTATTACTCTTTTAGAGGTCACATTTTGTGACTTTAAACGTTTTGTTCATTTTTTCTATACCTTTATCTCAAATGTGGTGCAACTTCTCCGTTTGGCAACAATATTCCAGCCTCAATAAGAAATTTTCTAGCTGCTTCTTTACTGGCAGTAGAAGCCTTTCTTGCTGCCTCTAATCTTTCTTGTCTTTTACTATCAAATAAATCCATATTTACCTCCTTATTTTAATGATTCAACTTTCTTGCGATACACCTTTCTTTAATTATTCTCCACGATAAAATCCATTATTGCTCATTTCCGACCATTTTAAGAACATTTCCTGATAGTTGTCTTTTATGAATTCACGAATGATTCTCAATTCTTTATTGGTCAGTACACCCTGCTCTTTTACGATGGTATCACCATTTCCCATAACAAATAACTTAGCAGAACCTGATTCTGTTAAGTGCCGGTCACTGGCATGTACATGCATAGCTTCCACTATGCAATGGGAAGTAAAATAGAGATAATACCCACATATCATAAAGTCGTAATATTTAGGCATAAGCTTGCTCCATTAATTTTTTATTTCGATTCCAATACTTTTGAACGGTGCTGATTTCTATATCATCCATATTGGTTTCTGTTACTTCACCCTCGTTTGTCATTACAAGAGCATGGTATGGTGGGTATAGATACACGACACGTATAAAGCCTTCTTCATTTTGCGAAAATGCATATCCGCAAACAATCATCATAGCTTTTTCTGCTACAGATTTAATTTCTTCTTCCTTCATGATAATCTATTTTTACTGACTTGATTGGTTTGAGAAAAGTCTCAGGATTGATATACAGATTCTTCAATATGGGCAAAAGGTCAATATACTCTTCCGTTTCGCCCAAACCTTCATAATCTGCCATAACAACAATATATCCATTATCCCATTCCTTAACCTCTGTATATCGTTTGAGGCGTTTTGGAGTGCGGAATCGGATATTACTATTGCCATATCGAAAAGAAGTCATATCTCCATGATTGGAGAGTAACGCTTCTGATGAAAGTTTCTTTTTGTTCATATCTACCTCCTTATTTTAATGATTCAACTTTCGTGCTGCACAGATTATGCAAATGAGCGCAATGAAAGCTTGCTTTCAAATTGCCGAGTGCAGCTAATCTTGCTGCAAAGATACGCTTTTCTTCTGAAAGATGCAAGGAATTTCGGGAAAATGTTTGAGGGTGAGGGAGATAAAAAGAAAAAGAGGGTGTGTCATAAGTCCATGACGCACCCTTTTTCGCAAAAACTCCTAC
>UQWP01000120.1 GCA_900544825.1 uncultured Prevotella sp.
TCGTTAGGGACTTGCACCCATTAGACAACACACATGCTAGTCAAACAAAAACAAATCCGCAGGAGCTAAGTTATGCTCTCTGCGGATTTTTTATATGGAGAAAAGTTTCGCGGAAGATGAGGGATTCAAACCCCCGATACCCGGAAGAGGGTATACCGGATTTCGAGTCCAGCGCATTCGGTCACTCTGCCAATCTTCCTTTGTCTGAAATGCGAATGCAAAAGTACTACTTTTCAAGCATCCGACAAAAAATCAGACGAAATTTTTAACTAAATTAATGTTTAGGCTGGCAGATTTTACCAACCTAAACATTTCATTATTTTACAACTGCTGCAAATATCTGTCTGCCTCGATCGCAGCCTTGGCACCAGAGCCGGCAGCAACAATGCCCTGACGATAAACTGGGTCGGCAACATCGCCGGCAGCAAAGACGCCAGGAAGATTGGTGCTCGCAGTACCAGGAACCACCTTGATGAATCCCTGCTCATCCAAATCGATGAAATCCTTGAAGAGATCGGTGTTAGGCTTGTGGCCGATAGCCAGGAAGAAACCATCGATAGCAATATCAAACTTCTCTTCATTAGCCTCACCCTTATGGCGAACCAGATGAGCACCCTCTACTCCATTCTCACCAAACAAGCCGAGCGTATTGGTCTCGAAAAGAATCTCAATGTTCTCCTTCTCCTTCACACGCTTCTGCATAATCTCAGAAGCACGGAGATAAGGCTTGCGGACAATCATATACACCTTCTTGGCAAGACCAGAAAGATACATCGCCTCCTCGCAGGCAGTATCACCACCACCCACTACGGCAACCGTACGCTTGCGATAGAAGAAGCCATCGCAGGTAGCACAGGCAGATACACCCTGTCCACGATATTTCTCCTCATCAGCCAAACCGAGGTACTTGGCAGAAGCACCTGTAGCGATAATCACGGTATCAGCCTCAATCTCGTTGCCACGCTCATCGGTAAGATGATAAGGGCGAGAAGAAAAATCTACCTTGGAAATGCTTCCGTCGCGCAGATCAGCACCGAAGCGGGCTGCCTGCTCCTTCATATCCATCATCATCTGGGTGCCATCCACACCATTAGGATAGCCTGGGAAATTCTCTACCTCTGTGGTAATGGTAAGCTGGCCGCCTGGCTGCATACCAGAATACAATACAGGATTGAGACCAGCTCTACCTGCATAAATGGCAGCTGTATATCCCGCAGGACCGCTACCTATAATTAAAGTCTTTACTTTTTCCATTATATTATTATTGTTGTTTTGTTATGATCTTGTGATGATCTTACATGATTATCTTGTGAGACTAATCAGAATTATCTTATGATGATTTATCGGATTCCCACGATCTTATGCATTTGGAGCGAGAGCTGCCATTCCGGATGCTGCTTCACATAATCGATGCAGCCAGAGAGGATAAAGCGGTTGCGGGCATCATTGCCCACATCGCAAGGCTGCAGATACTGATAGGTGGCTTCCAATCCATAATTGCTTACTTCGTGGGCGCCATCAAAGACCAGCTTCAACTCATCCACCTTCTTCAAGGCGAGTTCGCCGCCCTCCGTGAAGTCCAACTTTGGCGAACAGGTAATCCAGTCGATGCCCTCAGGAACCACGTGGGTGCCGTTGGTTTCCATCGAAAGATAATATCCCTGCTGATGCAGGAGATGGATAAGTTCCGCATCCACCTGCAAGGTTGGTTCGCCACCTGTAAGAACAATAAAGCGGCAATCGCCACCCTTCTCCAGGCACGCAGTCAGGATGTCCTCGGCGCTCATCTCCTTATATCCCTTGAAGTCGGTATCACAGAAAGGACATTTCAGATTGCAGCCGCTCATACGAACGAAAACAGCTGGTCTGCCAGTCCATCTTCCTTCTCCCTGAAGGGAATAGAATATCTCGTTAACTTTATACATTTTTTCTTATATTAATTACCAGCTCCTATATTAAGGAACCAGATGCTCGATTCCTCTGACTTTCTCTTCGTCAACCACCACGGCAGTATTGCCGAAGCTCTCCTGCACCGTAGCCTTATAGCACTCCGGGAAGAGATTCACGAGCCATCTTCCGATATTCTCGGCGGTAGGATTGAAATCAAACACCTCATTGAGATTGGCGTGATCCATCTTGCCATGCACCGCTTTCTTGACATGGGTGAAATCTATCACCATACCATCCTGGTTCAACTCTCTGCCCACGAAAAAGAGTTCAATCTGCCAGTTGTGACCATGCAGACTGCTGCACTTACTCTCGTAACTGAGGGTAAGCGAATGGGCTGCTGATATTTCTAATTTCTTTGAAATGAAGTAAATCATCTGTTATTTCTTGCCTTATTTCTTGTCGTTTAACTTTGCAAAGATACATTAATTCATTTAGAATACAAAATAAATACGAAAGTTTCTTTCAAAAAAATCCATAAATCACTGAATCAGAGAACAAAAAGTATCAATATTCGGTTTATGGTCGGTGATAAGTCGGTGTTACTCTATTCAATTATACATCCTACCACAATCTTTATTATGTTTCATTTAGCCTGCTATTTTTCAGCAAGTTCTCAAAATAAAATTGGTTGATATATAATATTTGTTAGATTCTTGCGTTATTATTATAGATGGCTATAATGGCATCTTTAACAGATTGCGTTATACCACATTATATATATTAGTATTAACTAGGGCATTTCACTTAAAAAATTAGAGAAATGACCAAAAAAAAATTATCTCATCTCGAAAATCAGCCTATCCAGGAGATTATTGGATGGACTCCGCCTGTTCTGCACCAGGCATCTGAATGTTATGTATCCTTTAAAGCTTATGATCCAAGTTGCAGCTGCATGCATCTGAAGAAGATCATGCTCGGGCATATTAAAGGTAAGCGTAATCAAAGAATTTATGGCGAAGCTCTTATTAAGCGTCTTACCCAGAAACTTCTAGAAGGCTGGAATCCTTGGATCGAGGAATCTCGCCCAGAGGAATACGCATTGTTTAATGAAGTATGTGATAAGTACAATACCTATCTCGCAAAAATGACCAAGGAAGGTGGTATCACAGCTGGCACGAAGTCCAACTACGAGCACAAACTTGCTTTTATGCGAAAGTGGATAGACAAGAATCAGCATATTACATATATCTATCAGTTTAACAAGAAGTTGATATCCGACTTCCTGGACTACATCCTTATCGATAGAAACAACAACTTGAGAACTAAGAACAACTATATTGGCTGGCTCAAGTCATTCTCAAGCTATCTCATCGCGAGAGGGTATGTAACTAGCAACCCAACTTTAGGCTTGAACACCTCAACCAAGCTTGGTCCCAAAAACCGAGATGTAATCCCTAACGAAGTACTAATAGAGATAAAATCGTATCTCAACAAAGAGAACAAGCATTATCTCTTAGCCTGCTATATGATTCATTATCTGTTCGTCCGTCCAGGTGAGATGTGTTTTCTGAAAATCAAAGATCTATCAGAAGATAAAAGAACGCTAACACTAAGCGGAATACACACTAAAAACGGTCATGATGCTGTTATAACTATACCCAATCACGTTATAGATCTGATGAGAGAGTTGGAGATTTTTTCTGCGCCTCCTGGTTACTATATATTCAGTAACGACTTTCGACCAGGACCAGAAAGAATAAAGGCTATAGCGTTCACTAGATTCTGGACTAACAGCGTAAAGAAGGCTCTAAATTTAAGTGATGTATATAAGCTCTATTCTCTTAAGGATACGGGTATCACCAACATGATCAAGGCAAAAACAGACCTTCTGTCCGTAAGAGATCAGGCAAGACATTCTTCCGTGAAGGTTACGAATATCTATACACCTCAAGAGTGTATGGAAGCTAACGCTGCGCTCGTTGGGTATGAAGGAGTATTCTAAAACACGTAAAATCCCCTACGCTACCATATTGCGGTAGTGCAGGGGATACGGATTACTCATACTTCCCAATATCAAAACTATCCTTCTTCATCCAGCCCTCCTCGATACAGCGCTGGATATGCTTGACAATACTAGTATAGAACGCCTTGAACTCCTGGAGTGTCGAGAACTCTCTATATACCGGATTGTC
>UQWP01000121.1 GCA_900544825.1 uncultured Prevotella sp.
CAAGTAGGAGTTTTTGCGAAAAAGGGTGCGTCATGGACTTATGACACACCCTCTTGCATATCACCTGATGTGCGCTTGCACAACACGTGTTGTGCAAGCGTCACCCAGCCGTTGTGCACTTATTCAAAACTAACCTTACCATTCTCTGAGCAAACGATGCGCTGCTCGGTTCCATTCTTCAGTTTCACTATGATGCCCACGGCACCCTGCTCGCTTGGGGTAAAGTAATCTACCGATGCTATATCGCCCGGTTCCGTATCAGAACTTGGTTCATATACGCAGACGAAAGGATGATTCCATGCCTCTCCTTTCTGACGGGCCACGAAGGTCAATACCGGCTGGTCGATTACCTTATAAGGCTGGTTAGACATACGCTCGTATTCCAGATTGGCAGGAGAAAGTGCCTGGAAGATGGTGCGGTTTTCATCCGCCTTCATCCACATCGTCATCGTAATTTCCTTCTGGTTGTCCATTGCTGCCACCACCTTTTCATCTTCTATTCGGGTTACAAACTGGGTCTTTACGGAAGAAGTCATTTCGGTGCTCACCTTATTATATATATAGGAATAAGCATAGAGATGACCGCCGGCAAAGGCAAGTTCCTCAGTTGGCTTCATATCGAGTGCCTTACCGCTTGCCGCATCCATCACCTTCATCTCCTGTCCCAGGTTGTGATAGAAGTAATCGTGGGTCTTGTCGCCCCCTTCCTTCTTTCGACTGCGGAAGACATCGATGTAATAACCGCCCTTATCGCTGGTCTTCACGATGGCTGTAGTGCGCTGCTGCTCTGCCTGAGTTTCCGGTTCGAGGAAGCTTACTGTAGCATAAGTCATCTTCTCCTTCTGTTCCGAGAGTTTCTTGCTGGCAGGCTGTTCTGCGCTTACCTCAGGAGATGAAGCCACCACCTTGAAGGCATGCTGCGACATCATCACCGGATAGCTGGATACACCGTCTACTACCACTGTGTTATGGGCTGGCATCTGAGAATAATACTCTGAGTAATCCAATCCGCTATAGAGATTTTTTCCGATTCCTGCATCAGGACCGAGCACATAGCCCTTACCATAAAGCTCCAGAGAGATGCCGTTGGCATGAGCGTGGTTACCCAGGCTGGCATTGATGGAAGCCATCAGGTCGTGCTGTTTGTCCATACCCGTGCGCATCGCAATCCACGATACATTAGGAGCATAGAACATCGTGCTGGTATATTTCTCGATTTCTGATACCGGAGCATCGCTTGCTACGGCACTCTTGAAGAGATTCATATCCGAGATAAGATTCTTGTTCTTATGTCGGGTGGCATATTTCAGGATATTATTGATGCCGCCCTGGTTCAGATAGTTCGGATGGGTATCGCCGAAACCTGCTATCATACGGTTTGGGAAGAGATATTCGGCAGATGTCTTTACGCCATCTATCAGGATAGGACGCTGCTTGAACATATCGATTTCTGCCTTTTCATCGAGCATATTGGCAAAATCGCAGATGGTACCAAGCACCGTGGTACTGTAACCTGGAGATTCATACCAGGTCTTTGCCTTCTGATCGAAACCGAAGTCGATGAGCTTGTTCAGGCTCCACTGGCGGATGCTGTTCTGATTCACCACGTAATCCAGATAATACTGCTTGCCCTTGCCGTCGGCATAAACCTGGTTATCCTGCAATATCAAGGCTATCTTCACGATGAAATCGGCCTGGAAGAGGTCCCAGTTGTTATGAGGCACACCGTTGGCGATGATATTCTCCGCCCACTTCTTGAAGCCCATTTCGATGATAGACTGGTCTTCCTTTACGAGATTTCGGATGAGTGGATACATCTGGGTCAACTCATTGATGATATCTTCGTGGATAACCTCAAAGGTGGTCATACCCACCAGGGTTTGCTGATGACCGTGGTTCAGGTCGATAGGCACATTGCGATAGGCGATGCCTTTCATATAGACATCGAAAACCTTAGCCGCCAACTTTCCGTAGCGCATATCGCCGGTTGCGGCATAAATGCGGGCTGCATCTCGGGCAATGCCCATAATCTGTCGGTTTACGCTGGCTATATTGCAACCCGTCTTTGCCGGTGACGTCTTCTCCATCTTGCCTGACGCCTTACTGATATAGGTTACATTGCCCAATTCATCGTCATCGAATGGAATCATATCTTCCAGGCGGGGACGGTTGTATTGCGACTCCATACCACGGGTTCCGTTATATTTCACGGTTGGTTCCGGAGCACGTTCTCCCCCCACCTTCGCAAAGGTTTCACCATTTACGAAGACATCCGAGCCGTGGGTGTTCCAGAACATCTGCAGTCGGGAGTAGAGCCAGTCGGGCTGTGCATCCACCTTCTGCATCACGTTTTCTATCTTTCCCTTGAGTTGGGTTATCTCCGGGTCTTCCACCTTCTTCCTGCTCTTAGCAAACGTATCAGAAGCATTAGCCAGGAGCAGGCAAGCCGCTAAAATCATGTATAAAACTTTCTGTCTCATGCGATATTTCATTTGTTTTTGCTAATAATACGATTGAGAAGTGGAATATACGTAGTATTTGCATAAAAACAAATTTCAAAAAGCCCCGACTACATCTTAGTAGCCGAGGCTTTCTTTCAAAATCTTGTATATTTTTATGTTTCTTCTATCTTCCAATCTCCTATCGTTCGCTTTTGGCTATCATAATTAATTCCCACTTTAACCAATCGCTTTCCATCTGCAGAATAAGGTATCAGATATCCCTTATCGTCTATCTGCCTCAAAGCATCATCTGCCGATTTATCATATTTCAACTCTATTACATACACGTTATCAGGCATGTGCAGAACGGCATCAGCCCTACCTATTGCACTATCTTCTTCCACCAGGATATAAGCACCCAAGAGGTTGAAGATGAGATAGAACACCGTTTGAAAATCTTTCTCGTTTTTATTAGACAGACGGTTGGAGATACTAGCAAGATAAGCTTGCATCTTCTGCAAGGCGCCATCCATATTGTTGCCATAGAGCTGTTCCAGAAAGGCAAAGATAAAACTATTATTATCCAATTGAATTGGAGACAGATAGTTTGGTGCCAGCGATTTCAGCATCCCAATGCGCACTTCCCTGTTAGGATAGTCCAGCTGATAGCATTGCAATAGCGGATTATACTTCTTGATGGTAAGATAACCACTCTGATAGAGCAAAGGAAGCGCTGAAGTCATCTGCTCTGGCGAAACATCAAAGTCATCAACCCCTACACTTTTCTGCTCTATATCCATTACTCCCACATGATACTTCTGCAAAGTCTTGATGAGATAACTTGGCGTACCGGAACTGAACCAATAAGCCGAAACCTTTTTGTTCTTCAAGGCCTTCACAAGACTGAAAGGATTGAATATATCTTCTGAATGATCACTGAAATGATAGCCATCATAATATGACGTCAGTTCACCTATTGTCTCTTCCAAGGTTCTGCCTAAATGCTTTGCCAACAGCTCCACATCCGGCTTCATATCATTCAGAAGTTCCGTCTTACTAATACCGCAGATAGCAGAATACTGGTCGAACATGCTGATATTATCCAGGTTGTTGATTTCACTAAAGATACTTAATTGAGAGAACTTGGTAATACCAGTAATAAAGACGAAACGCAACCAAGGATCCAAGTATTTTATAGGGCTATAGAAGTTCTTCATGATCAAACGGAGTTCTCCCAGATTTTCCTTCTCATGCACGACATCCAGCAATGGAGCATCATACTCATCGATGAGAATGACTACCTTCTGTCCCGTCTGCTTATAAGCACGCTTTACCAGACATTCCAAACGCTGGTTAGTCTTAATAGCCCAATCTTCCGTACCATAGATTTGTTCCAGCTGGCTTAACTTACCTTCCAATTCATTGATTAAATCAGCAGGATTCATATGCTTTGCCGTACTCATATCAAAATGAAAAACCGGATACTTTACCCATTCCTTCTCATAATCCCCAAGGGCAAGGCCATCAAACAGTTTCTTTCTTCCTTCAAAATAAGCCTGAAGTGTAGAGACAATCGAGTAGGAGGTAAACACTAATCATAGGTGTTTATCTCCTATTTTCATGT
>UQWP01000122.1 GCA_900544825.1 uncultured Prevotella sp.
TGGAGACAGCCGAGCAATACCTTGCCGCTGGCAATTACTATTGGAATGCCGGAATTTTCGTATGGAACATTGATACCATCAGCAAGGCAATCCGAACCTTCCAGCCAAACCTTGCCCGCATCATGGATGAGATGGCACCTTCTTTCTATACCGAACAGGAGAAAGAGGTAGTCGGCAGACTCTTCCCAACCTGCGAGAAAATCAGCATAGACTATGCCGTGATGGAGAAGTCGAAGGAAATCTATACCTTGCCAGCCGAGTTCGGCTGGAGCGACTTAGGCAGCTGGGGCAGTCTCCGCACCTTGCTTCCACAGGATGAGGCTGGCAATGTCAAGGTAGGCAAGGATATCCGATTGTATGAATGCAAGAACTGCGTGGTTCATACTGCCGATGAAAGTAAGGTGGTAGTTCAAGGCTTGGATGGCTATATCGTAGCCGAGAAGAATGGACAACTGCTTGTCTGCTCTTTGAAAGAAGAACAGAGGATTAAAGAGTTTGGGAAATAGGTAAATTTGATAAAAATGTTCATAAAGAAAATAAAAATACATAATTTCATGAAATACAAGGATACAACTTTCGAGTTGCATCCCAATATGATATTACTTGTTGGTGGAAATAATTCCGGTAAGACCACATTGTTACATGCTTTGGCAACATGGGAATATTGTAAAACGGTATTGATTTATGAAAAGAGTCCTAAAGCCCTATTGAATGGTTTTAGAGGAGATGGTTATGGTATAACTATAGATGATTTCACCCCGATTAATCTTCCGTCATTCAAGTCTTTATGGACAAATCTTACAGCATTGGGTGGTTATTCTCTTTCCATAAAGTGCTATTGGGACGATAATTCCGGAATTGAAAAGTTTTTGGAAATTAGTTTGGCTTTAGCTCAGGAACGTTTATATATAAAGCCTACTGCATCAAACTTGGTGGAAGAAGATATTCTGCCTAAAATAGCTTATCTTCCGACATTTGCAGGTATTGGCAGCAAGGAACAATGGTTTTCAAAAGCTTACAGGAATAAACTCATAGGGCAAGGACTTGCTGGTGCTATTTTGCGTAATCAAATTATGGAGCTATGGCTGCAAAATATCAAATTGAGAAACGATAGAAAAAATGGACGTATGCGTTTAAGTGATGCAGACCTTAAATATATAAGAGAAAATGATCCATACGATATTTTGAACCAATATGTATTTAAGGTATTTCGGGGTGTGCTTTATCCAAAACGGTTCGATCCTGAGTTTCATACTCATGTGCAAATCAATTTTAGAAAAGGAGAAATTAAAGGGAAGCGATTCGCCCCTTTCCCAAAATACAATGAGCGTGACATTATGATGGAGGGACGAGGCTTTTTGCAGTGGTTAAGTGTCTTGACTTTCGTGTTGACCCCCGATATAGACGTTCTATTGTTGGATGAACCAGACTCCCATCTACACTGTGTGTTAAAGAGTGAATTGTTTGAAGACCTAAAGCAGATTGCCGCTAAACAACACAAGCAAGTTATTGTTGCAACACATTCGTCAGAGGTGATAAAGGCTTTTGATTATGCAGAGATTTTATCTATTGTCAAAGGTAATCCTAAATATTTGACAGGGGAAGAAGGCAAATGCTTGGTATTATCTTCATTAGGGACAGAGTTTTTTCCTTTGTTGGAGTCTATTCAGAGAAACAAAAAAGTATTCTTGGTGGAGAATAATAGTGATGCTAAGTTTTTGGAAATCTTTTGCAACAAATTTGATATATGGCCAAACAATATTACTATTTGGGCTACAGCTACAAAGCATAAAGAACGAAAAGCTTTCTATAACTTTCTTAGAAATACGATTGTTGACCTAAAAGTATTAAGTCTTAATGACCGTGATAACAGAGATTATCATGATACGATGAAATCTTTACATGACAAGCAGTTTGCCAACGATGTTCATGATGGAAATTGTGAACTAAGGTATCGAACATGGAGACGATGGGAAATGGAGAGTTACTTAATTTGTCCAGAGGCCATTGCAAGACTTGTTGAAAGACAAGGTGGGGACAAAAGCTACGATGAGTGCCTAAATGAAGTAAATGACTATATTGGGACTTTAGGTGTTATAGTCAACGTTGACTATAAGCAATCCGATAAGACGGCATCGAATGGAGTCCTTTTTGACAGGGATGCTAAAGAATTGGTTTACCCTATATGTGAACACTTCAGGATATCGATGTTTGATATTGCCAGGGAAATGAGTGAAGATGAAATCTTTGAAGATGTCCGAACTCTATTAAATGAAATCTTGGAGTTTTCAAGATTGTGAGAATTTTCAAATCTAACATAAAAGAAGAAATGGAAACTGTAAAAGTATTAAATATAGATATTCAGAACATTACCCGTCAGGAACTCTTGGAGAACTTGAAGGAGGGTGTTCTTGTGACTCCTAATCTTGACCATCTGATTAAGCTTCAGAAGGACAAGGAGTTTTATGATGTGTATCAGAAGTCTGAATGGGTGGTGTGTGACAGTAAGATCCTCTACTTGTTCGGTAAGTTGTTGAAGACTCCTATCAAGGAAGCGATTCCGGGGTCCAGCTTCTTCACCTCTTATTATATGTATCATAAGGATGATGCAGACTGCAAGATCTTCCTGCTTGGTGCCAAGGAGGGTATTGCTGCCAAGGCGATGGAACGTATCAATGAGAAGGTAGGTCGCCAGATGGTGGTCGGTGCTCATTCTCCTTCTTTTGGCTTCGAGAAGCATGAAGATGAATGTGAGAAGCTGGTTCGCATCGTAAACGAGAGTGGTGCGAATGTGCTGCTCGTTGGTGTGGGTGCGCCTAAGCAGGAGAAGTGGATTATGAGGTATCGTGATAAGATGCCAGGAGTAAAGGTGTTCATGGCTCTTGGTGCTACCATCGACTTCGAAGCTGGTACATTGAAACGTGCGCCTAAGATTTGGCAGAAGATTGGTATGGAGTGGCTGTATCGTTGCATGAAGGAACCAAAGCGTCTCTTTAAACGTTACTTCGTGGATGATATGCAGTTCTTCTATTACTTCGGTAAGCAGCTCTTGGGAATGTACAAGGATCCTTTCCGAAAAAAGTAGGATTACTTTCTTCGGAAGAACTTACATAGCAAGGCTATCGGAAGGAGGATAATAGCTGCTATGTAGGATAATATGAGGCGTATGGCTTGTTTCATGTGTGCAAAAGTACAACTTTATGTTGAAACAACAAAAGATTTTCTTTGATTTCTTGCGATTCTGTATTGTCTCAGAGAAGATATGCAGACTTTCTGCTATCTCACTGCTCCGTTGGCATGCGTAATAGTATGCGTGGGAGTGTATTGGGGGAGAAATGATGTGAATAAACAAAGAAAAAAACTCCCCATCTGTTTTCAGATGAGGAGCATTTTCTAGAGATGGAAGTCGATTTCCTTCAGCCATTCCTTGACATTAAAGCAGGGACAGCTCTTGCGAACCCAGGGGAGGTCGCAATGACCTAGAATCTCGGCATCGGGATAGTCGAGGGCGAGACTGTAGAGGAGGTCTTCCAGAGATTCCTTCTGGGCTGGAGTGCGAGTGTCGGCAGGCTTGCCTTTCTCGTCGAGACCACCCTCGTAGCAGATTCCGATGCTGTGGGCGTTGTAGTGACGGGCGTGAGCACCCACCTCGGTTTCTGGACGGCAGGGATAGACTATGCCATCCTTTGTAATGTAATAGTGGTAACCGATGGAGCGGAAACCACGAGCCTTGTGGCAGGCTTCCAGGGCTTCAACTGGGAAGTCCTGGTTTACACGTGTGGCACTGCAATGTACCACAATCAGATTGATTTTTCTTGGATTCTTCATTGTTTTCTTTGGATTATTAAGAATTAATGTTTGTGTCCCACAGATAACACAGATTTTCGACTCCTTGCGGAGTTTTTACTGTGGGAGAATTAAAAATATCACTTGCAACTCTGCACGCAGATGGCAGAGGCGATGGCGGTAAGTACTGTGATGATAAGATTGATGATCTTCTTGATGGTTTCTTTTC
>UQWP01000123.1 GCA_900544825.1 uncultured Prevotella sp.
TATGCTAAATTTCGTTAACCGTATTCATTTTTATTATTATAGTTCATATTCATTACTTCTTTTTACCTTTCCTATTCTTTTTACCCGCAGACTTGCCAGCCACTTTCGATTTCTTGAGCTCGGCAGCTGCAGGATTCTTCTTTCGTTGGAATTCTTCCTCGGAAATATATTGCTTATTTTCTATCTTCCATTTCAGGATCTCGGTCTGATGGTCGTCATCCAAGGCCTGCTTCCAATAAGCGACAGCCTCATTCACCATACCGTTCATGGCGTAAATATCACCGGCATGCTCCAATACCGTACTGTTATTCTCGGTAGAATCACGGTTCTTGAGAGCCGCATCGATGTAGGTCTTGGCATCTACATAACGCTCTTCCATAAACAGAATCCAGGCGTAGGTATCAAGATAGGTACCATTGTTCGGCTCCAGTTTGATGGTCTTGTAGCTCATCGCCTCAGCCTTGTGCAGATCCTTGCCTTCCTCACTCAGATAGTAGGCGTAGTTGTTGAGCGCCATCACGTTGTCGGCTTTCCACTGCAGGCAGGAATCATAGGCTGCAAAGGCTGCATCCTTCTGATTCTTCTGATGCAGGATGTCGCCCATCACGGCATAGAGATCAGAGACAAGGTCGTTGGCAGAGAGTTTATTCACCTGAGCCACACCCAGTCGGAACTCATTGAGCGCCGCATCTTCGTCCTTATTCTGATAGTAAGCCATACCTCCGAAATAATAGAAGATCATCTCTTCCGGATTGTATTCATGGGCTGCCTTCGCCTGTTCTATCACCTCATGATACTTCTTCTGATTCCAGAGCAGCTGAATGGTCTGGATGCGTGCATTGGCATTGTCTGGAGCAATATCAAGCACCTTTTTGAAGGCTGAAATCACAGAGTCGGCAGGCATCTTCTTCAAACTCATATAGGCAGCGCGCACCTCGGCAATCTCTGAAGATGGCTGCGGCACATTGAGCACCTTATTGAAGAGGGCGATGACCTTGGTAGAGTCGCCGCCTTCCGTCTCGTTGTTCTGGATGAAGGAACGGAACATCATGATCTTGGTCTGTGTATCCGTCTTCTGACTCATCAGAATCTTATCGAGCATACCATTCGCCAAATCCGCCTGCTTGGTGGCATTGTAATAATCATAGAGCGACATCTGGGCGTAGGAATTATCAGGCTCTTCCTTCAGCACATCAGTGAAGTACTTGAACGCTTCCTTCTGACGGTCGTGCTGCATCAGCCAGTTGCCCAGCATGGTTTTATACTGCATATCCAGAGGATGCTGTTCTACGAGCGACTTCAGTTCGTTATAGGCTGCCTTCTTGTCATCCATCATCTCATGGATACGCATCTTGGTGAGTGTAAACTGCTCGCTCTCACCTTCTTCGGTCTCCAGACGGCTGACGGTATTGAGCATCATCTTGAAGTTCTTCTGCTGCTGATAGAGCTGTGCCAACACGCGGAGCACATCTGTATTGCTATGATTCTTGGCATAAACAGCCTCGTAGGCATTGATGGCATCCTCGTATTTTCCCTTGCTGATATAGTATTGGGCGAGTCGCTCTGCAAAAATCAGGTTCTCTGGATCCTGCTCTATCGCCTTCTGCAATCGCAGAAGACCCAGCGAATCCTGCTTCATCTCGGTCAAATAGAGAGACTGATAATAATTTGCCGTTGCCGAGTTAGGATCGATGTTCCGGGCGTGTTCATAGAGATCGAAGGCGGCAGAATAATTGCCAGCAGCATGTTGGCGAGCCGCCTCGGTCAAGAAGTATTCATATCGCTTACGATTGTTTGGAGAAAGCGAATCCACCCTTACAGTCTGCTGTTGTTGACTAACAGGCTGCACCTTCTTTTTTCGGGCGAGCGAAGGCAAGGCTATGGCGCCGATGAGCACCACAGTCACCCAGACTCCCATGTTTCTTAAATCTATCTTCACTATCAAATCTTATCTAAAAATCCTTATCTTATTTTACGCCTGTATGACCATAACCGCCTGCACCACGCTCAGTTTCATCCAGCTCCTCCACCTCGATGAAGTCGCACTGTTCGTGCTTGGCAAGCACCATTTGTGCGATGCGCTCGCCATCATTGATGACGAAGTCTTGCTGTGAGAAGTTGATGAGCAGCACCATAATCTCGCCACGGTAATCGGCATCGATGGTACCCGGAGTATTGAGCACGGTGATGCCATGCTTCAGGGCGAGACCGCTGCGAGGACGGATCTGTGCCTCATAACCTACCGGCAATGCCATAAACAGGCCTGTAGGAACGAGTCGGCGCTCCATAGGATGAAGCACGATAGGCTCTTCGATGTTCGCACGCAAATCCATGCCCGCACTCTGAGGTGTGGCAAACGCAGGGAGAGGCTGATGCCCCTTATTGATAATCTGTACTTTCAGCATAATTTTCTATTTTTCTGCAAAAATACTGCTTTTTAACCGAATAATCGCATTTTAGACGTGAAAATGATATAATTTATCCTTTTTTATTTTGATTTATCCTAACTTTCGTGTATTTTTGCACAATAGACAACATAAAAAACTCATAATACAGAAAGAATATGGAATGGACCCAACTCATATCTAACAAGCGATTCGGACAGGAACATAAGCACGCCGAGCGCCACGACGACCGCTCGGAATTCAAGCGCGACTACGACCGTCTGATCTTCTCTTCGGCTTTCCGCCGGTTGCAAAACAAGACGCAGGTCTTCCCCTTGCCGGGCAGCATCTTCGTACACAACCGCCTCACTCACAGCCTGGAAGTGGCAAGTGTGGGTATGTCGCTGGGCAATGATATCTCCCGCCACATCATCGAAAAGCGCCCGGAGCTGAAGGATACACTCTTCGAGGAAATCGGAACCATCGTGAGTGCAGCCTGCCTGGCGCATGATCTGGGCAATCCTCCCTTCGGGCATTCCGGAGAAAAAGCCATCCAGACTTTCTTCAGCGAGGGTGCCGGACAGGGATTGAAAGATGAAGTTTCTGCCGAGTTCTGGGACGACATCACCCATTTCGAGGGTAATGCCAACGGTTTCAGAATCCTGACACATCAGTTTAAAGGTCGCCGCCAGGGTGGTTTCGTGATGACCTATCCTATGCTTGCAGCCATCGTGAAATATCCTTTTGCCAGCAGTCTGGCAGGGAAGCACGGCAAGTTTGGATTTTTTACTTCCGAAGCCGAATCTTACCAGAAGGTTGCAGAGGAGTTGGGAATCCTGAGAAAATCGAAACCGGGAGAGCCTCTGGAATATGCCCGCCACCCGCTGGCGTATATGGTAGAAGCCGCCGATGACATCTGTTATGAGATTATGGACATCGAAGACTCCCACAAGCTCAAGATCTTATCCTTCGAGGAGACAGCAGACTTACTGCTGGGATTCTTTGACGAGGAAACACAGCAGAAGATTCGCCAGCGAATTCTGGATGAGGGTTTGACCGATGAAAACGAACAGGTAGTGTACATGCGCGCCTGTGTAATCGGAAAGCTGGAAAACGAATGCGTCAACGTTTTTCTGAATCACGAAGAGGAGATTCTTGCCGGCACTTTCGAGGGATGTCTCATTGAACATATCGCCGAGCATCAGCGCCAAGCCTATCAGAAATGTACGCAGGTTTCCCGCAAGAAAATCTATGCCAGCAAACCGGTTCTCGATATCGAACTTTCGGGTTACAAGATCATGGCTACCCTGATGGAGGTCTTCATCGATGCCGCCGTGAATCCATCCCGCTTCTACTCCAAGCAACTCCTGAGAAGGGTAAGCAGCCAGTACGACATAGAGAACGAGAATCTGGAGGAGCGAATCATGGCGATATTGGATTACATTAGTGGTATGACGGATATCTATGCCTTAGATATCTATCAGAAGATAAACGGCATCAGCCTGCCTATCGTATAAGATGGGCAGTAGCTGGATAATCTGGGAAGTAAAGCTTTATGTTAACATCGTTAACTCACTCTAAATTGGGCTTTGATTGAAAATCAAGAAGTTGGGCGTTTGCCTTTATAAT
>UQWP01000124.1 GCA_900544825.1 uncultured Prevotella sp.
GTGGTGGTTTCAGAATGATGTCCCAATGCCTCGCTGATGACGGAGATAGAGATATCATTGTCTCTTGCTGCCGTTGCCCAGGAATGGCGGGCGACATAGAGGGTGAGCTTTCCCTTGATGCCTATCTTAGCACCTAACTTTCTGAGATGGTATGTAGTTTAAGTACGGGCTTCCCCAGCACTTTACATTTAAAGTGCCACCTCTTTGTATTTTTTAACTCCATCAGCACACGAAAGTTCGGTAATTATTTGGAGGTTTCAGGAATTAATCGTAAATTTGCACCAAATCTAAATAGATTCATAACTAGCTAACTTGTAATTATTAATAATTCAACCAGACAATGAAACAAAAACATTTATTTTGGGGAGCTGCGGTTGCATTGACCTTCCTCTTCAGCGCATCAGCTATTGCACAACCTAGACACACCAAGAAAAAGGTGAAGAAGGTGGTGGAGACCAAAGTTGACGTTTGTCCGTTTACAGACAAATGGGTAGAAGACGAAACTAAGTTTGAGGATCGCAAGGAAAAGGCGCACGCTACTTTTGTGCCTTATTCTTCTACTGCCACCATGCAGAAGGACGATTACTTCAAATTCCCATGGCTCACTCCTAAGCACGCCAACTATCTTCTGCTCAACGGTAAGTGGAAATTCCACTACACAGCCGACTGGAAGCAGGGCAAGCCAGACAAGGATGATTTCTGGGCTGACAACGCAGACGTTTCTTCCTGGAAGGAACTCCAGGTGCCTCTGAACTGGGAAATGGCAGGATACGATGTTCCGGTTTACAACAACGTAGGTTATCCTTTCGAGAACAAACCTCCTTTCATCACAGCCTTTAAGGATAACTACGACAAGAATCCGGTAGGTTCTTATCGCCGCAACTTCAACCTGCCAGAGGGTTGGGAAACAGGCAAGCGCGTATTCCTCCACTTCGACGGTGCCTGCAGCGCCATCGTGGTTTGGGTAAACGGTAAGTATGCAGGTTATTCACAGGGAGCCAACACCGATGCAGACTTCGATGTTACCAACCTTGTTCGCAAGGGCGACAACAACGTATCGGTCCGCGTTTACCGCTGGAGCGACGGCTCTTACCTGGAGGGACAGGATATGTGGCACCTCGGTGGTATTCACCGCGATGTTTATCTCGTAGCTACTCCAAAGACTTTCGTGGCAGACCATTACATCATATCTGCCCTGAACAACGATTATACTTCAGGCAACCTGAATGTTGACCTGACCATCGATAACGCAGCCAAGGAGAAATCTGAGAAGACACTGGAAATTGAACTCCTCGATCCTCAGGGCAAGTCTGTTGCCAAGCAGTCTGCACAGGTTGCCATGACAGCCAAGGATGCTCAGAAGAACTGCCGCCTTACCATCGACAACCTCACCGGGCTGAAGGCTTGGACCTCAGAGCAGCCTAACCTCTATACCGTTATCGTTCGCCAGAAGGCTGGCAACCAGGAAGAGATGGTATTCTCTACCAAATATGGTTTCAGAGAGGTGACCATCAAGGATAAACTGGTTTATGTAAACGGCAAGCGAGTATTCTTCAAGGGTGTCAACACCCAGGATATTCACCCACTCTATGGCCACGCCATCGATGTGGAGACTATGCTTCGCGACGTAATTCTGATGAAGCAGGCCAACGTGAACACCGTTCGTACCAGCCACTATCCTCGTCAGGCTAAGATGTATGCGATGTTCGACTACTACGGATTGTACTGCATGAACGAGGCTGATGTGGAGTGCCACAACAACCATTCACTCTCCAACAACCCTACCTGGCGCGCAGCCTACGTGGACCGCACAGAGCGCATGGTATTGAGAGACCGCAACCATCCTAGCGTGGTATTCTGGTCGCTCGGTAACGAGTCGGGCGGTGGCGATAACTTCCAGGCTACCTATGATAAGGTGAAGGAGCTTTTGCCTGGTCGCGACGCGTGGGTTCACTACGAGGGTTACAATCACGGTGCCAAGTACTCAGACTTCGGTTCAGACATGTATCCAAGAATCGAGGTGGTGAAGAAGCAGATGAACGGCCTCAACGACAAGCCTTACTTTATCTGTGAGTATGCTCACGCAATGGGTCAGGCTGTGGGTAACCTGCAGGAATACTGGGATCTCATCGAGGCTAGTACAGGTATTACCGGTGGCTGCATCTGGGACTGGGTTGACCAGGGAATCTACGATACACGCCGCATCCGCAAGGGTCTTCCTCTGAAGGATCCTAAGACCGGACTCCACTACTATACATCCGGTTACGACTATACCAAGATGAATCATGGCTACAGAGGATTCCAGGGCGACTTCATGAGCAATGGTATCATTACTCCAGGCAGAGAGTGGACAGCCAAGCTCACCGAGGTGAAGTATGTTTACAGAGATGTGAACTTCGAGTCTTTCTACAGCCGCGTACTCACCCTGAAGAACAAGTGCGCATTCACCAACCTGGCAGACATCTATGATCTCAGCTACGAGGTGCTCCGCAATGGTGTATCTGTAGAGAAGAACCAGGTGGCTATCCCATCTGTATTGCCAGGCAAGACCTGCGACATCAACATCCCATACACCACCGCTGTAGATGATAAGGCAGAATACGTCATCACCTTCAGCCTCGTTCTGAAGAAGGCTACTTCATGGAGCAAGCAGGGTTATGAGATGGCTCAGCAGCAGTTCAAGCTTTCTGCAGAGAACGCAGGTGGCACATCTGTTGCCGACCCAACCTTCGTACAGAAAGATCATGGCAAATTGCCAGCTATCCAGGAGAAGGGCAAGCTGAAGGTGAAGGACAACACCATCACCGGCAAGGATTTCAGCATCACATTCGCAGAGGATGGAACCCTCGCCGACTGGACTTATCGCAATACTCAGCTCGTTCAGCCTAATGCTGGTCCTGACTTCAATGGTTTCCGCCGCATCGCCAACGACAACGTGAACCTGGGTGCTACAGGTGGTGTTGCCGAGAACGAGAATAAGGAAGAGGGTGCACTCACCGGCAAGAAGATGATGGTGAAGGCTCCTAAGAAGATGGGCAAGAACGTGGTTGTGGAAACTGCCGTTACCAACGGTAAGGATACTCACCAGATTGCTTACATCATCTATCCTAACGGAACTGTGGATATGAAGGTAACTACCAACAATTCTTCTGAGGAAACCCGAAAAATTGGTATTGCCATGCAGTTTGCTCCAGGTTTCGAGAATGTGGAGTATTATGCCAAGGGTCCTTGGAGCAACTACATCGACCGCCAGAGAGGTTCGCTGTTAGGTTTGTACAAGACCACCGTGGATGGCATGTTCGAAGAGCAGAGTGCTCCTCAGACCATGGGCGACCGCCAGGGCTTGCGCCAGTTGACATTGGACAACAACAGCACGAAGTTGCAGATTACCACCGAGGGCATGGTAGCCTTCTCGTTGTCTCACTTCGATGATGCCCAGTTCAACTACGACGTATTCTATGGTGGCAAGCATCCTTACGACCTGGTACGCTCTAACCAGATTTTCGCTCACTTCGATTTCTGGCAGCGTGGTATCGGTAACCGCAGTTGTGGTGGTGACTCTTGTCTGCCACAGTACATGACTCCAACAGGAGCTCATGAGTTCACCCTTCGTTTCACCCCAATGGCGAAATAAAGGAAAAGATACATGGGTATTATAGATCATACCCACACGCCCTGAAAGGGCAGAAGCTCCTAGCCCAGGGCAGCGCCCTGGGTTGAAAGTGATATAATAGAATCGCCCTGAAAGGGCAAAAGCTTTCATTTCCAAAGCTTTTGCCCTTTCAGGGCGACTTTTTTGCGTTTATCCTAAAAGAGGGTGTGTCATAAGTCCATGACGCACCCTTTTTCGCAAAAACTCCTACT
>UQWP01000125.1 GCA_900544825.1 uncultured Prevotella sp.
CAAGTAGGAGTTTTTGCGAAAAAGGGTGCGTCATGGACTTATGACACACCCTCCTTTTTTATTACTCCTTATTCATCATAGAATCCCGGCTGCTTGTACTCGATGCCGAGTTCATCATCAACAGTGGCAATCACGCCCTGAATCTGGCCCATGGCAAACATACGGCCCAAGAGGGTGTAACCGGCATTGTGACCATGGTTGCTCTCATCGAATACGCCGCCTGGCTCATCGGTGAAGGTCATACCATGATCTACTCGCATAGGCAAACGGCGCCCCGAATTGCACTTGCCCTCCTGCTCAGCCTTCTCGAAGATGCGGCAAAGCTCTATCAGATGGCCACGACCTCCCAGGTGAGAAGCCTCCGTGAAGTTGCCGTTAGGGAAGATGTAGCAGGAACGAAGATGTACGAAGTGAGTGCGGTCGGCAAACTGCTTCGCCATAGCCACACAGTCGTTGTGCTCGCCGGCAGAGAATGAACCTGCACAGAAAGTCAAACCGTTGTGCTTGTTAGGCACGGCATCCAGCATCCACTGGATATCCTCAGCACGGCCTATGATTCTTGGCAGTCCGAAAACAGGATAAGGAGGATCGTCTGGATGAACACACATGTTGATATCATACTCATCGCATATAGGCATGATGGCCTCCAGCCAGTACTTCATGTTCTCCTGCAGCTTCTTCTTGTCGATGCCCTCATAGAGTTTCAGCAGGTCACGGAACTTCTGTACCGGAGCCGAATCGCCCTCGCTGAAGTTACCGGAAACGAAGCCCTGGGTCTTGATGATGATGTTCTCTACCAAGGCATGATCCTGCTCTGGTGTAGAAGTCTTCTTGATTTCATCAGCCTCAGCCACCAGGTCTCTGCCCCACTTGTGCTCCTTAGAGAAGGCTGCCCAGTCTTCACGGGCACCCTCACGCTGCAGGATATAGATGTCGAAGTAGGCAAACTCACCCCAGTTCATATACAAGTTGGTAGCCCCGTTAGGATTCTCGTGAGTCAGGTCCGTACGTGCCCAGTCCAATACCGGCATGAAGTTGTAGCAGATGCATTTGATGCCTTCCTCACCCAGGTTGCGGAGACTCTCCTTGTAAACCTCAATCTGATGATCACGGTCAGGACCACCATACTTCAAGGTTTCAACCACTGGCAAAGACTCTACCACGCTCCATTTCATACCATAAGACTCGATGTACTCCTTGAGCTCATGAATCTTCTCGCGTGTCCAAACCTCGCCCAGAGGAACATCGTGCAATGCGGTAACGATGCCCTCAACACCAATCTGCTTCAACTGTGCAAGAGTAATCTTATCCTTCTTGCCAAACCAGCGCCATGTTCTTTCCATATATCTTTTTATATATATAATGTATGAATTTTTAAAATGAATTATCTTGCTGCAACATATTTATGCAAAAATTATCTTGCAGAAACATACTTATGCAATGTCTGTCTTACTGCACCCTTACCGGCGAAGAGTTCCTTCACCATGCCTTCTATCTGCTCGCCGAAACCAGCCTCGTAGAGATCGAGTCCGAATACCTCCTTGCGGGTATAGAGGTTCTTCAGGCAGGAATAGTCCTGATCAGCCTTGCCTACCTCCAGCGGAGCCACGATAGCCTGGAGTTCTGCCAGCAATGGGTCGGAAGATGGCTCGAATGGCTTCAGATTATCATCCAAAGCCTTGAGATAACGGGCATAACCTGCCAATACCAATGGAATCAACACGAGATTGCTCTTGTCGAGATCACGGTCGATGTACTTTTTGATGGTCTCACCGAAGCGGATAGAGAGCTTCTGACTGGTATCGGTAGCGATACGCTGAGGAGCATCCGGCATGAAAGGGTTAGGCAGACGCTTGTTGATAACGGTACCGATAAACTCGTATGGATTCAATACGCCTGGGTCGGTAACCACTGGCATCGCCTCGATGTAGCCTATCTTCTGGATAAAGGCACGCAGGTCCTCATCAGCCATCTCGGCAGAAATCAGGGTGTAGTCGAGCATGCAGCCATAGATAGACATCGCTGTATGCAATGGGTTCAGACAGGTAGTCACCTTCATCGTCTCCACCTCATCCACAGTCTTGCGGGTAGTATAGAGCGCACCGCCCAACTCCAATGGTGGGCGACCGTTGGTATAGGTATCCTCGCAAACGAGATACTGCACTTCCTCTGCATTCACGAAAGGAGCGGTAAAGGTATGCTTCTCTGTGATGATGGTATCATTGTCCTCGAAACCATCCTCAGCCAGCATCGCCTGCACCTTCTCGTGAGGACGAGGGGTAATCTTATCAATCATAGACCAAGGATAAGTCACCTTCTTGTCATCGTTGATGTAATCCAGGAAGTCAGCCTCCACGATGCCATCCTTCACCCAGCGCTCGGCATACGCCTTCACACCAGCCTTTACATGGTCACCATTGTGAGAACAGTTGTCTGTTGACTGAAGTGTAACCGGCAACTTGCCCGCCTTGAATCTCTCGTAGAGGAGCGCAGTAAGCTTACCCATGGCAAAGACAGCGTCGAGACCGCGAGCCAGGTCAGCCTCGTTGAATGAATAACCCTTCTCTGTGATGGTAAAGGTTACCATCTGCAGGCTAGGAGCCTGGAAGATCTCCACCAGTCGTGCCCAGTCCTCACCAAACTGCTTGTCAGCCTTCAGGCTCTCCGTGATAGAAGCAATCACCTTCTTCTCGATGGTGCCGTTGCTCTGGAGGCTCACCAGTAGCGAGAGGTTATGGAAAGGGCGATATGCCTTATCAATGATTTCGTAGTCGAAGCTTTCCGCCACAATGACGCCACGGTCGTACTTACCGGTGTTGAGCGCATCGTTGAGGATAGCGGCAGGGAACGCACGGAAGATGTTACCTGCGCCGAAGTGAACCCAAGTAGGCTCTTCGTGAGTCTTCTTGGCAACTGCTGCAATATTATATTGAGGAAGCTGATAACCTTTAGCTTCCCATTCTGCAGCCTGAAAGTTTTCAGAAAGAATGTCGTTCAGTTTCATACTTTTATATTTTGATGTTGTTTTATGTATTCGCCTACAAAAATACGAATAAACATCGAATCCCCCTCACATTTCCGGAAGAAAAAACGAAAATTGAACGAAAAGCAAACGCTTTTGAACAAATCGAGTAGGAGGTAAACACTAATCATAGGTGTTTATCTCCTATTTTCAT
>UQWP01000126.1 GCA_900544825.1 uncultured Prevotella sp.
AGTAGGAGTTTTTGCGAAAAAGGGTGCGTCATGGACTTATGACACACCCTCATATCTTTTTTACTTAAGTATTACACACGGACTTTAAGCATGGGGTTGTTGATGTAAAGTTCTTCCTGTATAGACTAACAAACATCTATGCTTGACACAGGATTATACTGGTGCTCCCTTTTTCATCCTTGATTTTTGTAGATTTCTGCACGAAAAATACCAAAAAGAGCGATTAGTTCGTTTTTTACAAATTAAGGTTCATTTTTTATAAAGGGAATCTACGAAAATCATCGTATCTTTGCAGCGGATAAAGGAAACAACTCCTTCTTCCAAAAACAGAGAATCAATAAAATCAATACAATAACTAGAGAATAGATAACATTAGTATAAACAACAACAAAACTAACTATATTATGGCTGAAGTTAAAAATTTTAGAGTAGAGTCAGACCTTTTAGGTGAACTCAAAGTTCCTGCTGAAGCACTTTACGGTGTACAGACACAGCGCGGTATCAACAACTATCACATTTCCCGTAAGACCATGAGCGGTTACCCTGATTTCATCATCGCTATCGCTTACGTGAAGTTGGCAGCTATCGAGACCAACCATACCCTCGGTGTGATCAACGATGAAATTTCGGGTTCTATCTCTCAGGCTTGCCGCGAGATCATCGAAGGCAAGTGGCATGAGAACTTCCCTATCGACATGGTACAGGGTGGTGCTGGTACTTCTGTTAACATGAATGCCAACGAGGTAATCGCTAACCGTGCACTCGAAATCATGGGCCACGAGAAGGGTGACTATCAGTTCTGCTCTCCTAACGACCATTGCAACTGTGGACAGAGCACCAACGACGTTTACCCAACCTCTATCCGTTTGGCTTTGATTCGCATGAATACACACCTGGTGGGTGCTTTGACTGGTTTGATCAGCGCATTCCGCTACAAGGCAGACGAATATGCAGACGTTATCAAGATGGGCCGTACCCAGTTGCAGGATGCAGTTCCAATGTCTTTCGGTCAGGAATTCAATGCATACGCCAACAACCTGGAAGAGGAAATCCTCAACCTGGAACGCAACGTGAAGCTCTTGCATGAGATCAATATGGGTGGTACTGCTATCGGTACAGGTTTGAACGCAGTTCCTGGCTTTGCTAAGCTTTGTGCTGCCAACCTCAGCAAGTTGACTGGCGAAAACTTCGAAACAGCTACCGACCTGGTAGAGGCTACCCCTGATACCGGTGCTTACGTAAGCTACTCTTCAGCTCTGAAGCGCTTGGCAATCAAGCTGTCTAAGATCTGCAACGACCTCCGCTTGATGGCTTCTGGTCCTCGCTGCGGTCTGAACGAAATCAATCTCCCTGCCAAGGCACCAGGTTCTTCTATCATGCCTGGTAAGGTGAACCCTGTTATCCCTGAGGTAACCAACCAGGTTTGCTTCAAGGTAATCGGTAACGATGCTACCGTTAGCTTCGCAGCAGAGGCTGGTCAGTTGGAGTTGAACGTAATGGAGCCTATCATCACCGAGAGCCTCTTCGAGAGCTTGACATGGATGAAGAACGCTATCGAGACTTTGACTTCTGAGTGTATCCTCGGCATCACCGTCAACAAGGAGCGCTGCTACGAGATGGTAAAGAACAGTATCGGTATCGTTACTGCCCTCAATCCTATCATCGGCTACAAGAAAAGTACTAAGGTTGCTAAGGAAGCTCACGCCACAGGCCGTTCCGTTTATGACATCGTCATCGAACAGGGCATTCTGAGCAAGGAAGAGCTTGACAAGGCACTCGATCCTAAGGAGATGTTGCAGTCACACAAATTTACCCTGAAATAAATTTTTCCATAACCAGTCAGCTGATTAGTTGACAAACAAAAAACCTGTAAGCGTATTCTCACCAAAAGAATATAGCTTACAGGTTATTTGTTATACATAAAGCTTAAATGCCGTGTAAGGGCAAAAGCCTTCAACATCAGCCTTGGTTCCGATATGCCAGCGGCGTCATTCCCGCTCTCATCTTAAAGAAATTTGTCATAGCACTCTGATCGCTGAAATGCAGATGGTCTGCTATTTCTCCCATCGTCATGTCCGATTGCTTCAGGAGATTACAGATTTCCTTATAGAGCAGGGAAGTGATGTGATCATTCACGGTGGTTCCCGAAATATCCTTGATCATCCTGGATAGATAAGGTGCTGAGACATTCAACTTGTCGGCATAGAACCTGATCTGCCGCTCGGTCTTGAAATGACGATACAGAAGATGAAGGAAAATCTCATAAACTTCCTTCTTGTGGCGCAAATTGCGAGTCACCGATACATTCTCGTAAGGAAGTTCCGAAACCAGAAGCTTCAAAACATTCACCATTGACTGGATCATCTCTACCTTGTAGATGTGCTGATGACGCACAATATCACGAATCATGTGAAAGATATCGATGGCAGCTTTCTGCTTGTCATCCGATAACTGATACACCACATCGGCAGTAATCTCCTCATCCACCAGGATGCACTCCGCCTCAAAATCCCCCGACATCCCGGAAAAAGCAATGACATGCTTGGGCGAGACGACCAGCAATTCACCTGCCGAAAGCGTCCTGTCGGAATCATTAGCTTCAGTACCTTGCTGAAGTACCCCCATATTGATGTTTCCCCTGGTCACCAACACGAGTTTCGTGAACAGGGTGCGCTCTTGAGCCATCTCAATAAAATTCTTTTCGCATAGATCGTCTATATAAATATGTGCGGCATAAGCCCCAAAGATACTTTCAAGATGGTGTCGAGCGGCAAACTCTTTTAAATTGTAAACTTGTTGCTGCTTCATAGAGACCCCAATTTTTAGTTGGGGGCAAATTTACAACATATTTTTGAAGAATGCAAGAAAAGTATGGATAAAAAGTGTAAAGAACTTTTAGACGATTCGGTTATTAACACCCGTTATCCCAACAAGCAAAAACTGATTATCAAATACTTACACTTCTTTTCCACACTTATCAACACCCGTGTGGAAAACTTTATCAAGACTTTTGTGGAAAAATGTGGAAAAGTTTGGCGCACAATCGAGTAGGAGGTAAACACTAATCATAGGTGTTTATCTCCTATTTTCAT
>UQWP01000127.1 GCA_900544825.1 uncultured Prevotella sp.
ATATAAATACATGATAAAGCCTTTAGACAGAGCTTATTATCCCGAACTGAGGTAGGCTATATACTGTGATGTAATATTGACCGCCAGAAATTCCGTCGTATCGTTGAGCTATATGCTCGTCGAAATTATCTATTCTTTTGTATAAGTTGAGGTATGCATCGTGAGCATCCTCTGCTGATGCGTTCTTGTTCATGAAATCTTTGGTAGACTGCATGAACTTGGCGCACTCTCGCTGCAAGCCCAAATTAATGAGCTTGCGAGCTGTTTTCTTCTGAGACTTCGTTAATTCTATCATGTTCTAAACGTTTCTTTTCTTTTTTAGCCTTATTTCTTTTTGATATACATTTCTTGCAGATGTGCAGTCTGTGTCCTTTACCGCTGAACGACTCGTTGGATTTATACTCTCCACACATCTTGCAATAATGTCCTTGATGCTTATGTTTCTTTTTACCCATGACTTATTTTGCAAACAACTTTCCTATGAGATTCAAGAGATTAGAGACAGTCTCTTTGCTCTCCACAAGTATCTTGATGGAGGTTTCGCCTGTCTGCTCGTCTTGCTCAACGATGGAATCAACCAGCTGGGCTGTGGCTTCTGGCGACTTTAAGGTTTCGGCTAAGCCTGAGAGGAAAGATATTCCTTGGGCTACCAAATTCTTTGGCTGACTTGAGCGATTAGTGACGGATTCTCTGTTCGAAGATGAGTTCGTTTGCTGCTGGATGGAAACCTCTTCTTCTTTCTCGTCAGATTTATGTTCGTTGTGAGCCTTGTCTGTTTCCAAATCCTTAGGATTGATAGTGGCAAAGCTTTCCTCGGATTTTGGCTTTTCTGGCAGACCTTCGTAATCATTAACGGTATCAGTATCCTTGACTTTCTTGCCCTTCTCTGTTTCTTCGTCCTCTTCCACCATACCGCTCACGGTTTCCATCATCTTGCTGAACTTATCATCTGTGATGAATACGGAATCTTCGCCATCATCTAGAACGCCCTCAAACATGGAGGTCTTGAAACGCAACTTACCGAGCATCTCTTGCTCGATGGAATCAGGTGTTACAAGATTGATAACCTGGATGTTGTTCTGCTGCCCAAGACGATAGATGCGACCAATACGCTGTTCGAGAACGGCAGGATTCCAAGGCAAGTCGATGTTGATGATGGTTGCGGCTGACTGCAGGTTCAGGCCTGTGCTTCCGGCATCTGTAGAGAGGAAAACCCGGCTCGATGGTTCGTTCATGAAATTATCAACCAGGTTCTTGCGCTTTTCGGATGGCACGCCCCCGTGCAGATATTCAAAGCCTATTTCCTTTTTCTCCAGTTCCTTGGCGATGAGGCGGGTCATGCGTTCCCACTGGCTGAATACCACAACCTTTTCACCTTCCTCGCTGATGATGTCGTTGATGATGTTCACGCATTCATCCACCTTGGTGTCGTATCTCGTTTTTTGGTCGAGGATATAACTGCTGTCACATACCATACGCATCTGTGAGAGGAAGAGCAGGAGACGCTTGCGGTCTTTATCGGACAGGAAATGCATCCTGCGCCATTTCAGAACCAGGAGACGTACCTGGTTCTGCCACTCCTGATGCATCTCCATCTGCTCGTTGGTCATCGGAATGAAAAGGTTCTTATCAGAACGCTCAGGCATCTGGAGTTTCACATCCTTCTTGCGACGACGAATGAGGATATCGCCCAACTTCTTGCCAATATCGTTTAAGTTCTTATAGCCCAGTACTTTTCCCGTTTCATCAGTAATGATATGCTTGTCTTTGAAGAGGTAGTAAGGGGCAAGGCGGAAATTATCAACAAACTCCACGATAGAGTAGAGTTCATCGAGTTTGTTCTCCAATGGGGTACCGGATAGAATTACGGAGTAATCTGACTCAATCTTTCTTGCCGCACGGGAAATCTGCGTATTCCAGTTCTTCAGGCGCTGCACCTCGTCCATGATGAGCATATCGGTTTGCAAACTGCCGAGTATCTTGATGTCATTGGCGGCACTATTATAGGAAATAATCTTGTAAGGTTCCGGACGGTTGTACGCTTCCTTTCTCTTGAGATGACTTCCCTCTATGACGAAGACTTCGGCATCAGTAAACTTCTTGATTTCACTTCGCCACTGGTATTTGAGCGAGGTTGGGCAGAGGATGAGTACAGAGCCAATAAGACCTTCCTTGCGTAACAGTTCGGCAGTACCGATAGCTTGGATTGTCTTTCCGAGACCCATCTCGTCGGCAATGATAGCCTTTCCTGCCTTTGCAGCAAAGCGGATGCCCTCTTTCTGGTAAGGATAGAGGTTTACTTTCAGAAGATTGTCGAGTTTTTCATCATCGTATGTCTTCACAATCTTCTCTCTTTTCGCTTTTTCGCGAATATCGATGATAAAGTCAATGGCATCTTTATAGCATCTGAATGTATCGCTGATTTGGCGAGCTTGTTTCAAGAAAGAGCCAATGCGGGCATAGGCTGACTTCTTCAAGGCGTGGTTCTCGTCGAAGTAATCCTTGGCTAACTGTTCGTATGCCTCCTTGTTGTCTGAGCCGATACGAATCTTTACGCATCGCTCATCCCGATAGGAAAGATAGACAGAAGTATAAGGTGGCAATTCCCGATGCACATGCACGCCCCTCTTTCCGCCAAACCATTTCTTGACGGCTTCGATATGTTTGCAAGTGCCGAGTCTCGAAGTCTTGAAATCCATGCAGGAACAATAATTCCATTCGCTGTTGGCTCCACGATACACCACCTTGTACTCGTTGTTTTTCTCTGGGTTGCGAACGAGGTACTCTCCAGGGCAAAGGGCTTCATCAACACAACTGATATCGAAGTGCTCGATATCGGTCACCTGCTTGCGCAGTTTGATTTGCCATTCCTCTAAAGTCATATTTTCTGGTTTCACGATATGTGAAACCTTGACTTTCTTCTTTTTCTTTGTAGCCTTCTTGGTGCTGTTACCATCTTGACCAGCTGTCTGCTTATTGTTCTTTGCCATTGTTATGTTGCTTTATTTTATATGTTTAGTGCGCCCATAGCGGTTGCTTAGTAAATATCACATTGGCAAGTGATTAGGTTAG
>UQWP01000128.1 GCA_900544825.1 uncultured Prevotella sp.
GTGTGGAAGCATACGTACAGAGCTATAATGGCAAGAAAGCCGTCATCGGCAGCGAGATTAAGTATATCAGTGGTGCAACGCTTACGATAAGTAGAAATTTGTTGGAAATCATTGAAGATTAAAAACTCCCTCTAGCCCGTATTCATATACCAACCAGAAGGAGAGTAAATAAAAGAGTTAATCCAGATGATGTCGCGCAGCCCAGCTGCCAGCATCCAAGCACGGACACTCTTTGGGAGTAGTTCCCGGCAAATCCCGATGCCCCACGATCTTCGCTTTCGGAAAGAGAATCTTCAGATTCTTGAAAAGATCAATGAGTCTCGTTTCCTGTTCTGCGGTCATGGTATTGCAAGGCTTGCCTTGCTCATCCAGACCACCCTCATAGCAGATGCCGATAGAGCATCTATTATAAGGTCTGGCATGCGCCCCTACCTCCAGCAGCTTTCGGTGCTGCGTCATCGTACCATCCTTTCGGACGTAGAAATGATAGCCGATATCATAAAACCCACGAGCCTTATGGTCACGTCTCAGCTGTTCCACACTATAGTCTTGATTGCGTCGGGTAGCCGAGCAATGCAGCACCAGATATCTCACAGAGTCGGCAGACATCATGTATTTGCCGGCTTCAACTCCGGCGAGGAGTGTACGCTCTGAGCGTACTTTCTCCTCCCCGATAATCATTGGAAATGTTTCTTTAATCATAGACTAATTAAACATTATACATTAAACATAGTACTCGCACAGGAGCTTACTCCCAGTGCCGTAAGTGCAGCAATCAGAGCTTGCACGACGGCATTCACAATTTGCACCCAAGAAATTTTCTTGGAACCATTAGAATCATTCATCATTATGGATCAATTTAAAGGGTTGAACATTACAGTTTAGAAATCAACGTTGTCGCCGTTCTCTGAACCTGTACCGCCTGCATTCTCGCTGCCGCCTGTATTCTCGCTGCCACCAGCATTCTCTCCACCGGTGTTCTCACCGCCATTCGTAGAGTCGCCTGTAGTAGGCTTCTTCTCCTCATCGGTAGTACCGCCAGTAGAGTTGTCCTTCTTCTCATCACCGTACTTGACGAGTTCGATGGATGCTGGAAGCAGATTGTAAATACGAGAACCATTCTGCAACTTGGTGAAAGAAGGACGGAAGGCAGGAACAAGACTCTTGACGAGTTTAGCGTTCGCCTTGCTCTCATCTTCTACGGCTTTGCCAGTAATGAAGCGGATGAAGAGCTTGCCGAATCCAAGCAACTCGATGTCGTAACCCTTCTTCAGGTTCTCCTTCACGTAGTAGGCATAGCGGTCGAGCACCGCCTTTACGTCTGCAGGAGTAGCTGTTGACTCCACGGCGATTTGGTTAGCAACCTCCTCGGTAGTCAAGGTACCGTAACTGTAAGGGCGAACGCTATAGACGGTCTGACCCTTCTTGTCACCCATGTTGATGGTCTTCTTTGCAACTTTGTAACTCTTACTCATAATTTAAAACATTTAAAAGATTAATACTAAAGTTATGTCATCGTCAGTTCAAAGAGATTAGCAATCCCGTTTGTTCTGATTGACGTTGCAAAGATACAACATTGGAGAGGCGAAAACAAATGCCTTCACTGACGTTCACCATCTGTTTACCACTCATTCACGATACGTTCACTTTTAATAAAAATCACAGCAATGGAAGATACCAATAAGGCAAATATCGTCTTTAACATCTCTGGCGGCAATAACCAGATTTTGCCCAATGCTACAAAGGCTGAGCAAAACTTCTATGGTGACAAGTATATAGAGGAGATGATGAAGGCGAAGACCAAAAGTCAAGAGCCTGTTCTCTCTCCAGAAACAACCCGTCTTTCCCTATATATTAATAATGTGGAAGCATTAGCAGAATATGTAGCCAAGCTTGCCGCTTGCACCAATGCCAAGGAATTGGCACAGGTGGTGATGGATATGGTGGATGATACAGACGTGAAGGTTGACCAATATATTATGGTGAAGCAGGAGTTCATCGAAGTTTTACAGCCCTTGGCTCCTCAGGTTACCACAGGTATCGGTAATATCCGCAAGTATATCAACGAAGCTTGGTATAAGTGGAAATGAACACCAATGAAGATCAATGTGAGAATATGATGACAAAAGGCTCATTTAGACCCTCCAAAATTTCAGAATTTTCAATGATTCCAAATTCGTTTTGTAGAATTGAAAATATATTTGGTTTTGATAAGTTGTTGGTAATCAGCTGTATATGAAAATTAAAAATATGCTTGCTCTTTTAAAATTCTATAGTTGTACGACTATGACCCCTATAGTTGTACGACTATAACTCCAGAGTTGTACAACTATAGCATGTAAAGTCGTACAACTGTAGGTTTACAGTCGTACAACTATAGAGTTTTCAACTCGCAGGAATGGTGAATTATAAGCAATTGCTGCTGAAAAATAGGTTTATATTGCTTCTAGACGGTTAATTTAATATGGAGGATAAATATTTGTACATGATACGTCAGGCACAGGAGTTCATGAACGAGAACCACTTTGCCGACGAAAGAGCAAGTTGGTTTGTAGGTGAGTTCAAGAAATATAGTGGAGACGCTGTATTTGTTATATTTCAATCTTCGGCAGAGTATTATCGACATCAGGGACAGAAGAATATAAAAATCACCCATTAAAATAATCATATATGAAACCTATTGATTTCAATATTTCTGGAGGCAATAGCCAAATATTGCCTAACGCAACTCATTCCATACAATTTTTTGTAGGCGATGATTTTGTGCGTAAAGCCCATGAATCATCAGCTCTCGAAGGGGTTATTATGGATATGCGTTATTTTAGTGCAACAACCCGTTGGCGGAATTAATTTAGCGCATACTTAACCCTGCCAATCGGTCTGTTG
>UQWP01000129.1 GCA_900544825.1 uncultured Prevotella sp.
AAGGGTACGGGTGCTGGTAATGCAGAAAAGAGCCGCCTGTAGTTCTTGCCAGGAAGAAACTCTCTTAAAACAATGAATGTATGACAATCGGTCAAGCGAAGGCAAAACCATATTGGTTTGCTCTTTGCTTGACCGATGTTTTTTATAATTCTTCTATCATCTTATAGATTGTTTCTAACATTCCAGGGAGTTTGTTCTTGACTACATCAAAGACAATAGATTCATCTATGTCAAAATAGTGATGAGCAATAATATCACGGATTCCCATAGCTCCTTTCCAATCTACTTCTGGGTAGTTAGGAAGAAGTTGCTTCCGCGTCATTTTATCAATTCCCTTAATGCTTTCTCCTATTGCAAGAAGTAACATACAGGTACTTTCGAGACGTTCCATGCCAGCAGGAGAAAGTACATAATATTGTGAATCATCAATCGCTTGAGAGTTATTGATGATTCGTTCAATAGTCGAAGCTATTCGTTTGAGCGAATAGTATAAGAGTTCTTCGTCATGCATAGATTCCATCTCTTTTAATTTGCTTCAAAAGCATCGGATTCATGTTATTGCGAAGTCGGACAATATCTACAGGCTTACCAAAGAGCTCTTGCAGTTCTTCCTTGATGTGAACCATTGTAAATAAGTCTGGCTTTTTCATTTCCACACAAACATCAACATCGCTGTCTTCGGTCTGTTCGTTTCTAGCCACAGATCCAAAGATTCCAATCTTTGTAATGCCATAAGCATCTGCTTTGGTGCTCAGGTATTTGCGAAGTATGGTAATATAATCGTTTGTTGTTTTCATTATCTTTCCATTTTTGCCACAAATATACGATTTTATTTTTTATGTTCCAAGTTTTTGCGGATTTTTCTTGCAATAATAGTTCAAATAACTCGGTTTTAGGGTGTTTTTTATTACCTTTGCATTGCTTTTCCAAAAGAAAATAGAAAATTTCTTCATTTTAGGGGTAATTGATTTCAGGAAAGCTTGTATATAAGAGTAGAAACAAGAAGAAAATGACGTGATGACAGAAGAAAATGAACAGCGGATGGAACGGCTGTTCCACGACCATTACGAGCAGATGTATCGCTTCGCCTTTGCCTTGCTCCATGATAACGAGGAGGCGAGGGATGTGGTGAGCGACGTGTTCTCCAGATTGTGGGATAAACAGCTGGTTCCAGACCGGGCTTACCTGATGCGGAGCGTGAAGAATGCCTGCATCAATCTTATAGCCAGAAAGAAGAGAGATGAACGACTGAAACGGCTTCTCCCTCTCTCGGAAGAGAAATTGACGGAGGAAGAACCTTCTCGTCTGGAAGAGCGATGGCAGGCTGCCGTGGATTGCATCGACCACGACCTGACCGACCAGACTGCTTCCGTCATCCGATTGTGCTATCGGGAAGGAATGTCGTATAAGGATACGGCGGAGGAACTGGGCATCAGTATCTCGGCAGTGAACAAGCATATCGTGAAAGGTTTGCGAACGCTCAGAGAAAAATTGAAAGGAAAATAATCCGTTAGTCGTTCCGACAAGATAGTCTTTGCCGTAAGAAAGTCCTCCGCCAGGCGTTCCGACGGATTTGCAATCCGTCGTTAAAAAAGGTTCGACCTCTTTATTTTGCGGATTTGCAATCCGCTTATACAATAACCCTAAAATGAAGAAAGGAAAAGAAAATGAAACATGAATTATCTGACATAGATCCTCAGAAGATGGATTCTCAGAAATGGGATTTGCTCCTCGATCTCCTGGAGCATCCCGAAAAGTATTCCGAAACCCAGAAGGATGAACTTCTGGGCGATGAGGAAGTAGATGAACTTTATCAGCAGCTGGTAGAAATCCGACAGTCTCTGGATTTCGCCAAGTCGGAGGAAGAGATGAAGATGCCTTCAATTGATGCAGAATGGGAGAAACAGAAAGATGAGATGAAGCTGAAAGAAAAGCAGCAGAAAGAAGAGACGAAGCAGAATGCAGAAACCCAGCAAACTGCCAAGCTGCTTCCTCTCTGGAGTCCGATGAGAAAGGTGGCTGCCGTTGCAGCCGTCCTTGTCGTCTCCGGCATCACCTTTGCTGCTATTCATCTGGTAACCCGTTCTCATCAGGCATCCGATAAGAACAATACCGAACTCGTGGCATCCCAAAAGGATTCTATACAGCAGGTTTCTGCTCCTAAGAAATCCAACATAGAAGAAAAGACAGATTCTGCAAGTCTTGCCCAGCTCCCATTGGTTTACGAAAACGCTGAGCTTCAGAATATCCTAACTCCTATTGCCGAGCATTTCCATCTCCAGGTAACTTATCAGAACGAGTCGGCTCGCCATATCCGTCTCTTCCTGCAACTGGAGAAGAACATGAGTCTGGATGATATCATCGAACTGATGAATCATTTCGAGAAAGTGAATATTCGTCATGAAGGTCAAACTTTAATCGTGGAATAAGATGAAAAGATTAAGATATATCATGCTGCTGGCATGTCTGATGAGCCTTTCTCTTCAGACCATCTATGCCCAACGCATCACCCACAGCTTCCACAACACTTCTATGTCAGAAGCGCTCACCATCCTTGCCAAGAGCACCAAGGATTATCGTATCAACTTTATGTATGATGAACTGGAGGATTTCACGGTTACCACGAGTATCGTGAAGCGAACCGCTCCGGATGCCATCCGCCAGATCATGGGTTTCTATCCGATGAAGATGACGATAGATGGCGAAAACATATTTGTGGAGTGTACGCAGAAGACTCCCACCAAGATGATAGGTCGCATCATCGACAATAAGAAACGCCCTGTAGATTTCGCCAATGTAGCCCTGCTGAATGTTCGTGA
>UQWP01000130.1 GCA_900544825.1 uncultured Prevotella sp.
TACAGAAATGTTTGTATGGACTATTGGACAGGAGGGGTAATATTATCCTGCCTCCGGAATATAAATACATATACGGGTGGAATGAACATGCGGTTGAAGTAAAAGGTAACGATGGTTACAGCAGGACCATAGAATTGTAGTGACAAGGTATAAAAGGTATTAAATCGTTCAAAAAGGAGTACTTTTCATCATTTTGATAGCTATAAGGGCTTTAGGACTTGGTAATTTCTGGAAAATGTTGTAATTTTGCAGCATCATCTTATAATTGTCAACTTATAATTGTCAACTAACAAATTAAAAAATAATGAAGAAGAAATTATCAACAGTACTCCTGGCTTTGGCAGCTTTTATGCCAATGACAGCACAGAATTTAGTAAAGGGTGATTATGGTTATCTCTATTGTCACATGAGTGATAAGGGAGAGTGGACCGCGTATGCAGTATCTCGTGATGGCTACAACTATCAGGATATTAATGATGGTAAGCCTATCTTCGACCCTGCTGAGCATGCGCGCATCGAAGGGGGAACCCGCGACGCCTATATCACCCGTACCCATAATGGAAAGGGATATATTATGGTGACCACGGATATGTGTGTGGCTAAAAGCCATAAGTGGGATAACTATGGTATCGATCTCTTGAAGAGTGATGACCTCATTCACTGGACCAGTGTAACTTTCGATTATCGTAAGGGTATGCAGAATTTCTGCGATGCGGCTACCGCTCAGTCTCCTTACAAGGATTGGAGTACCATCAACCGTGTCTGGGCTCCTCAGATTTTCTGGGATCCTGACTATCGTTGGGAAAATGGTGAGAAGGGTGGATATATGATCTATTATTCTATGCTTAACCGTGCGGAGGAAAAATACGATCGTATGTATTATAGCTATGCTGACAAGTCTTTCACCAAGATTACCACTCCAAAGCTTCTCTTCGATTGGGGATATGCTACCATTGATGCTGACATCAACTTCTTGAAGAGCGATGGTCTTTATCACATGCTGATCAAGAAGGAAGGTGGAAAACCGGGTATCTATACTGCTACCAGCAAGCATTTGAACCATGGATGGGGCGAACCGGTAGAGAACGACTACGTAAGTTTCGAAGGTAAGAAGAATTGCGAAGGTAGCTCTGCCTTCCAGTTGATGGGGGATGATACCTGGCGTGTAGCTTATATCCAGTATAGCGATCATCCTAAGCACTATCGTATCTGCAAGGCAGATAAGTATCTCCGCAATTTCTCAGATCCTGTTGATATCAATGGCGTAACGGGTCCTCAGCATGGTAGCTTTATGCGAATTACCAAGAAAGAGTATCAGCGACTCTTGAAATGGGACAAGGAATTGAAGGCAAGTCATTGATAGATAAAATAACTTCCCCCGTTGCTCTTGCAGTATTTGCTTAAGAGCTGCAGAATGAACTCGGCATTCTCACGTACGTGTTGTTCGTTACCATCATATCCATTGATGAGAACCACGAGGTGAGTAGTGCCGAGTGTCATTTTTGTACGTTCGTGGTCGCTGGTAGGAGTTCCTACACCTCCCATCTTATCTCTATATACAGGTAAGCCTTCTATATTGATCATTCCTCTTCCTATGCCTTCGTAAGGCTCGCCTGCCTTGCCCACTCCTAAAGTAAGCGTGTCGCCTTCGAACTTGTCGGCATCAAAACCTCCTATGCTATAGCCATAGGCTATGCTTGCCAAGTTCACCAGATCCACTAAGGTATCTCTCTGATAGAGTTCCTTGCCCTGCAGCATTCTGCGGATAAGGGCTTCTGATGCCGGGCGATAGCGTGAAGGGTCCTTGCCGCAGGCGCGATATACCTTTCTTGTGGCTGCGATACCGCTTATCTCCTTGAGCGATTCTGTAGTGAGAGAACTTTTAAACTTTTCTCCGAGTGCATTTATCTCATCCCATAGTTCCTTGCAGTAAGGCGAGTTCTCAACATGGGCTTCTACGCATGCACCTACAAAAGTGGGACATACGGATTCTATTTCTTGTGAAACGACAATCTTCATAATACTTTTCTCCTTTTATATAATTAAAAACGATTGAATTGACAAGGCAAAAATACGAAGAAATACTGTAATAGCCAAATAATCTGCCTCTTTTTTGTGGGAGGTTTCAAGATTTCCCTTCTTTTATGGATAGAATTTGCTGAATCCTGGTAAATGTTTTAGTCTTCCTGGCTTAAAATGTGCATGTGTGTCCGAACACAAATGCATTATTTTGTGCCTATATATAATAAGGAGAAAAACCAGTTTTAGAACTTTATTATGTTTGTGAATGTTAAATTCGAGAGAAAAATGCAACTTTCTTCTCGGAAAATTTGGTGGAATGAAAAATAGTTAGTACTTTTGCACTCGCTTTTGAGAAAT